>JBAZPO010000009.1 GCA_041648175.1 Desulfobaccales bacterium
CCGTTCACTGCCTGAATAGGCAGATGATTCAGGTCTTGACTATCCACCAATTGCCCGTTACCGGAAGCATCAATAATTTGACGAAGGTATTCCTGGTTTGCTGGATCATGAAAAAAAATACTAAAATGAATAGGCATCGCTGTTTTCGATCCTAATGACGAGCAGGTCTTTGGGTCGACTCTTCAAAACTCTACGGGTGAGCGTTGTAGACCTCGGATCACATCTACCGTTCGACGAGGTAGAGCAACTGGGGGAACCGTTTTGTTTGCCTTTGACGGTAAACCAAGGAGCGTTGCAGTATCCACCCCCGTGGTTCGCACCAGTTTTTGATCCCCTCGGCCGCGCAGCACCAGGGAGATGTGTTGTTCCTGAGCGGCCAAGGCCAGGCGTTCTCCCTCTTCCGGGCTGACTTCCAGGGTCACTGTGCGCACTATCAGAGGTTTATCGCCTGGGCGAGACTCCATCCTTTGATCTGCGCCCAAGACTTTCAGATTCTGGAAGAGTATCTTGGAGATGGGGTCTTTATCGTATTCACCTTTATCCACAGTTACCATCACGTCCACCCGGTCTCCAATTACGGGGAACCCAGCCACCCCGGAGACTTCGTCCACTTTTACGGTCATGGCCCGTTGGTCGGGGCTCAGCAGTGCAGAGAGGCCCGGAATCGTTCCTCTAGGAGTAAGTTTGTTTTCCGTAACGAGTTCGCCAGGCGACAAAGATGTGGCGGTAACTCGTCCCAACAACTCTTGTATGTTCCCAAAGGAGCCTTGCGGGGGGTTTTCTTGGTGCCAGACTTCCGTCTTGAGTTGCGCCGCATTCAGGGAACTGGCCGGGTCTACCTGAGTTGTGGCCACCACCACAAGACTGGTTTTTTCTTTAACGACGGGAACGGCAGGCTCTCGCTTCACCAATACAAAAAACACGTAGGTGGCTAGGCTGGCGCAAATAAAAGCCACGAGCAACCATATCCAACCAGGGAGTTGACGCATTATGCTTTACTCCTTGTATAGGGTCGCGATTCTTCCATCCACATTTCGATCTCAGAAGTTCCGCCATTTCTGGCAGCAATTTATCTTCTCAAAGACGCTGCATCCCGGCTCAGCCAGCAAGAGTTCCACTATGCTAAATAGCCACAAATGACATTGAGGACTTGGAGACCCTCTCCTATAACACTGTCCACTACCAACACATTTCTAAAACCATGAGAAAGATTAATAAGGCATTTCAATGACAGGGGCATCGCCCTCACCCTGGATGAAAATCATGGGTTTATTGCGTGATTTAAGGTATTTTCTCGTTTATCTCCATGGTTCAGCAAAAGAGATGCCACCTGAATGCTACCACCTCTTTAGTGCCCTGGATTGGGTTATACTCTACCCAATATATTATTAAACCAAAACCTTCCCGCCGGCCACCTTTTCTTTAAACCCGGGAAGTTTAATTTCCAAGGAAGAGAGGGCCGCAGCCTTGAGGCCGCGGCCCAAATTCCGGAAACGTAACAAAAGGCTTACGTCCCTAAAGCGGTCGTCGCTTTTGAGAAAGTGCTGGCGACCTTCGTGCCCAGAGCAGTCACAGCCGCCACAATAGCTACCGCGATCAAGCCCACCAACAGGGCGTACTCGATGGCAGAGGCGCCTTCTTCATCCCGGAGGAAAGTCATGGTTTTCTGGAAATAGGTTTGCATTTTGGTTCTCCTTTCCTTTAAGTGATGGGAAAAAAACTCAATTACGTAATTTTTTGCCTGTGTCGTCTTCGGACGGTCCTTTTGCTCCTCACCTCCTGTTTCTGGCCAGTATGGTTCCATAACTACCATTTGGCCTAACCCTTCGCTTCGGCAGTCCCGCTTCCCTGGCCCCAGGCTGTAGGTCGGAGACTTTACGTCCTCACCTTTCGGTGGAGTTTGCCTTTTTCGGTGGCGTGGAAATCTCTGATATGTGTATCGGCATCATCATTTGAAACTTTAAGAATCTTTTAGGAAAGCTGTAAAATCCCGGCGCCGGCTTCATTGCGCGCCACTCTTGGCTGGTCATCCCAAAAGGCGGCGTCAAAAAAGACGGGGATAAGGCTATGTTGGTCAGAACAGATGCTTGGGGCCGGAAGAATTGACCTTAAGATTTAAGTTATGGCCGGAGTGGTCGAATAACATAGTTAGTGGAGGATTCAATGGACCAGACCAGGCTCGATGTCAACTCCTCATTCTCACCGGTAGAGAGCAGGAAGGGGGCGAACAGTACCAATTTGCCCCAGTCATTAGAGGAATTGGGCTTGCCGCCGATCTTTTTGGCCCAGCTGGCCTTGAAGCACTGTTTCTTTTTGGACGTTTTTATCCTGGGAGATCTGGTGGAACGACTGAAGGTGTCCGCCAGTATCATCTCGAAGGTGCTGGATTACCTGAAAAAAGAAAAATATGTGGAGATGCGGGGCCCCGACCCCTTAAGCCCGGTGGTTAGTGCGCTGAGTCTGGCTCACCGGCATACTCTGACCGAAGGTGGGAAAAAGCGGGCTGGCCAGTTATTGGAATATGATGCCTACACCGGTCCGGTGCCGGTAACGTTGGAAGAATACTGGCGCCAGGTCAATCAACAAAGCATCAGGCAGGTGGAGGTCACCCCAGGTCATCTCCAGCGGTCCTTCCAGGGGTTGGTACTGGCTCCCGAGATTATAGACCAATTGGGAGTGGCTGCCGTAAGCGGTAACCCCTTGTTTCTCTATGGTCCTTCCGGTAACGGTAAAACTGTCATCTCCCTCCAGTTAGGCAAGATTTGGGATGACAATATCTTGGTCCCTTATGCCATCTATGTAGCTGGCCAGGTGATTCAGGTGTGGGATGAAATGATCCACTCCCCCGTCCAGAAGGAAGTCCCCGGGGCGGATAGGGAAGACCGCAGGTGGGTACGGTGCCATCGGCCGACGGTGGTTGTGGGGGGCGAACTTACCCTGGACATGCTGGATCTGGCCTATAATCCCGCCCTCAAGTATTATGAGGCTCCCTTGCAATTAAAGGCCAACAATGGCTTGTTCATTGTAGACGACTTCGGTCGCCAGCGCCTGTCACCCCAGGAATTGCTCAATCGCTGGATTATCCCCCTGGAGAATCGCCAGGATTTCCTTCACCTGCGCACCGGCCAGAAGATCGCCATTCCCTTTGATCTATTTATTGTCTTTGCCACCAATCTGGAACCTCGGACCCTGGTGGATGACGCCTTTCTGCGGCGCTTACGCTCCAAGGTTAAGGTGGAAAATGTAAATCGAGACCAGTTCGTGGAGATTTTTCGTCGCTGCTGCACTCAATACCAGATGGAGTTTGACCCGAACGTGGTCGAGTACCTGCTGGCCACGTATTATGATGGCGGCCAGCATCCCCTGACGGCCTGCCATCCCCGGGATCTGATGGAGAAGATTCTGGATTATTCCCGCTATCACCAGATTCCTCCCCGCCTGACGCCGGAACATCTGGACCGGGCCTGTCAAAGCTATTTTGTTTCTTAAGAAGGAGGACTTTTTGCGAGCGATTAAATGAGATTAAATTTTGGGTTTCGCAAAGTTTGCACTTTCGGCAAGTTAAGATGAGATAAGAGGATTCTTATCTTGGAGAACAATACATGTCATCTTTGTATCCCGTGATTATTGGTGGGGGCCCAGCCGGAATTTCTGCCGCCACCACCCTGGCAGAACGGAAGATTCCATGTTTGCTGTTAGAAAAAGATAAGCAGATGGGCGGCCTCTGTAAGACGGTGACATACAAAGGTTTCAGGTGTGATATCGGAGGACACCGATTTTTTACCAAGAACCGGGAAATCCAGACCATATGGGAAAAAACGCTAGGAGATCAATTTCTCGTGCGTCCCAGGGTGTCGCGTATCTATTACCGTGGCAAATTCTTTAACTATCCTCTGAAAGTCGCGAATGCTTTAGCCGGCCTGGGAGCAGCCGAATCCCTAAAAATTGTTATAAGCTATCTCAAGTCCCAGGTCTTTCCGACCAAACCTGAAATAAGTTTTGATGATTGGGTCTCCAACCGATTCGGCCGGGTTCTATTCAACATTTTTTTCAAAACCTATACCGAAAAAGTCTGGGGTGTTCCCTGTACGGTATTGAGCGCCGATTGGGCGGCGCAACGCATCCGCAACCTATCCTTGGGCCGCGCCCTAATCAATGCCGTAGGCCTGAAAAATAGCTCGAAGGTGGCAAGCCTTATTGATAATTTTCACTATCCCCGCTTGGGTCCCGGCCAAATGTATGAAGCCATGGCGTCGCGTCTCCACAGCAATGGCGGCGAGGTCCGCAAGGGTTTGGAAGTAGTGGAAGTCCGCCACGCTCACCATCAGGTAACTGCTCTCCTCACGCGCAATGGGGGAGGAGGGGAGTTATTAAATTGTTCTCATTGTTTTTCCAGCATGCCTATCACTGACCTGGTTCAACGCATGTCTCCTTCACCCCCTGATGAGGTCTTGAACGCGGCTCGGGCTCTTCGATATCGCTCCATTATCACGGTTAATTTGCTTTTCAAGAGAAGCGTCGCCTTGCCCGATAATTGGATCTACCTGCATAGCCCGGAGGTGACGGCGGGGCGTTTGCAGTTGTATAAGAATTGGAGTCCCGCCATGGCGCCGGCCGGCGACCATAGTTCGGTGGGCTTCGAATATTTTTGTTTTGAAGAGGATGAATTGTGGAATTTACCTGATGCCGAACTCATCGGAAAAGCCCGGCAAGATTTATCCCACTTAGGTTTTTATAATCAGGAAGATTGGCTCGATGGCTTTGTTGTGCGCTATGCCAAGGCTTATCCCATGTATGAAGACGCATACGAGAAGCATCTAGCGGTAATCAGAGGTTGGCTGTCTCAATTTTCCAATCTCTATTGCATCGGCAGATATGGTCAATTTCGCTATAACAACATGGACCATTCCATGATGACCGGCATTCTGGCGGCCCGGCGCATGCTAGGTGAGGATATTGATCCCTGGTCGGTAAATTCCGAGGGCGAATATCTTGAGGAAAAAGCCGAGAAAGCCATACCTTAAAGAAGCTTTCTGTTTAAGCCTGGCTTGCTTCCGGGGAGATTTTTCTCGGAGTCAAGGTCCGCATTTTAGCTTTGATCAGGGCGAAAAGAAAGAGCGCCATTAAAACCGGAGGGCCAATCTGTAATTTCCCGTTCAATATATTAACGCTATCCCACATCAAAGACACGGTGAAAGGCATCAGCCAGCCGCACAATAAAAGAATGAGTTCCCCCGGCAGCCTTCCTCTCACCCGGCCATCTTCCCAGAGCCAGCCAAGGGGGAGCGCCATTAAGGCGAGTTCGTGAATAAAGGCATACGGAGTGAACATAAGGAGGCTCAGGGTCAAAACCGACCCCCGTAGGGCCAGGTTGGTCTTGCTCATCCACACCCAGGCTACCCCGCCGATTACCACCAGCATCACCATGCCCTGAACCAGATAAGCGGCCTTAGCATCGAACCCTGCAGACAGAGTCGCGGCAAAAAAGGTCGGCATGATGCTCCAGGGCGCCCAACCTATTTCCAGCAGCTTCATCGGTAAAGACATTACCGTGAAATATGTATGCCATACTTCATGGCCGAATACTATGTAGCTAGCGAACATTAGCATTAAAGACGTCGCAAGCGCGGCTATTAATGTCTTCCAAAAACGACCCACCAGTAAGGCAAAGAGAACAAGCATGATAAATTGTGGTTTATAACACAGGAAACCGATTAAACATCCTGCCAATAATGGTGAACTATTCAAAAGTAATAGTCCGCTACCTAAGAAAAAACCTGACAGAAAGGCGTTTTGTCCATATATAAAATTCTCGTATATTCCTGGGAACAACAAAATTAAAGGTAAAAAAATTTTATGTGGACTGATCTTGGATAATACGATCATATATAAGAGTAACGTAACGCCAATCCATATTGAGAACGATAGAAGGTAAGGCAAAAGACCTAAAGGAAGAGCCATCAGGAGGAAAACAGGGGGATAATAAAATCCGCTCAAATGGCGATGCGCTGACCCCAAGAGTTGTAGTTCTAACTCATGCAGATCATTAATATTATAGGCGAGGGCCGGTTTTCCCGCCAGGGCAAGCTTGGAAGCCGCCCAGAAATTGGAAAAATCCGCAGCTAACGGTAGTCCAGTGGAGGTTCTGAGTGTGGAAAAATCCCACAAGGAGGAGACTAAGAGAATATAAAGTGCTAAAAAGACCCCAGCCAGGACAAGGCCTCCTATCACCGTAGCCCGCTCGCCCTCATGCCAGCTCAAAATATTTCTCCACTATGCAGTAAAGATGGTTTAAAACCTCCCATCCCAAGTTCAGTCCCAAACATATATTCCTTAATTTTGGAGCCAATTTTTCTTGCGGAGACCCATGATAGCACAGATTCCCCCCATATGTTTTCTTCTCGCCTTAAGAATTCTGGCCAACCATTGACTTACGTCATGGTTTTGCCAATCTTCATGGTTAAAATCTAATCAGTTGATGAGGCGAATTTGTTGATCCCGAATGCTAACAGGGAACCTGATTGCACCGGAAACTATTAGGATCGCAGGCGGGGACGCCTGCGCCACAAAGGAAGCAGACAAATGGCAAAAAGACAAATCATCCGGATAGATCAAGACAAGTGTGATGGCTGCGGCATGTGCGTGCCATCGTGCGCCGAAGGGGCCATTCAAATCGTGGACGGCAAGGCGCAGTTGCTGGAGGATCGGTTCTGTGACGGTTTGGGAGCCTGCCTGGGGGAGTGTCCCCAGGGAGCCCTGATCATCGAGACCCGGGATGCCGACGAGTTTGAGGGTCCGGCGCCTGGGGCCCCGCATCCGGACGCTCCGGCTCCGGCCCCGGAACCGGCGGGAGAGGTCTTCGCCTGTCCGGGCAGCCGTATGCAGCAATTTAAGCGGGAAGCTCGCGAGAAAGTCCCCGGCGCCGAAACCTCGGCGTTATCTCATTGGCCCATCAAGCTGCGTCTGGTGACGCCCAAGGCCCCCTTCCTCAAAGGGGCCAGCCTTTTGGTGGCGGCCGACTGCGCTCCCTTTGCCACCGCAGATTTCCATTCCCGCTATCTGGAGGGCAAGGCCATGGTCTGCGGCTGCCCCAAATTCGACGATGTCCCGGAGCACGTGGCCAAGCTCACCGCCATCCTGAAAGAAAACGACATCCGGGAGATTTCCATTGTCAATATGGAGGTGCCGTGCTGCTTCGGACTGGTTCAAATCGTCCGCCAGGCCCTGGAGGCCTCGGGCAAAAACCTGCCGGTGACCATCTGCACCCTGGGCACCACCGGCCAGGTCCTCCAACAGCAGAAGATCAAGGGAAAATGAGGTCGCCATGGAACAGATGAAATGCCCCGGCCAGGATACCCGCTACTGGAAGCCCGATGATATCTTTGTGGCGGAATGCCCCAAATGTGGGGCGGAAATCGAGTTCTTTAAAGATGACACCCGGCGCCGCTGCGCCTGGTGCGGGCATATGTTCTACAACCCCAAAATCGAGCTGGGCTGCGCCGAATGGTGTCAATACGCCGAAAAGTGCGTGCCGGACCTGGTGCGGGCCAAAAAAGCGGCTCAGAATTTCAGGGATTTACTCGCCGAGATGGTCAAGTCTCATCTGGAGGGAAACCAGGCGGCCTGGGACCGGACCGCCCAGGGCGTGCAATTCGCCCAAGATTTGCTCAAAGCCGAAGGGGGCGATCCCAAAGTGGTCCTGGCCGCGGTATTGCTCCATGAAGTGGAGCCGGCCAAGGCCCAGGAATTTCTGGCCGAGTTGGAAACCGAACCGGAGATCACCGAGTCCATCCTCGAATTGCTGGCCGGTCGGGGTGCAGAACGTGATCTGAACCGGCAGCTCTATCAGGATATCCTGACCCTGCTTGCCGAAGCAGCCGAAACCCCCCGGCAGTTCAGCACTCGCACGGCCCAGCGCTTGGCTGAGGCATTGCCGCATTAAGCTGCCGTCTGTCCGGCGATGCTGCGGTTTTTATGAGAATCCGAGAATAATCCGATAAGCTTTCCTAGACAATGCCGCCCAGGTCCACTTAAAAAAACCGGGCATAATTTGTAATATTTGCATTTTCGAGGTATTTAAACGAAAAACCAAAAACGTCAAACGGAAAACGGTATTAATGATGGTGGGCGCGGGCAGGGGTTTTGAAGGCTTCGATCAATCCATAAAATGGGTCGCGGTGGGCATCGAATCCATTGCCATCGGCATTATCGTGGTGGGCGCTATCACCACCACCCTCATCTTTATCTGGCGAATTATCCAAGAGGGCAGCCTCGAGGCTTGTTACCGGAGATTTCGCAGCGATTTCGGCAAAGCCGTTTTGCTGGGTTTGGAATTTCTCATTGCTTCCGATATCGTCGGCACGGTGGCGATCGGCCCGACTTTTCAAGACCTGGGGATTTTGGCCCTCTTGGTGGTCATCCGCACCTTTCTGAGTTTTTCTCTGGAACTGGAGATCACCGGTCGCTGGCCCTGGCAAAAAAGCCTCACTGATAACGGCTCAAAATGAAGTTCAATCATTGTCTGACGCTGCGTTTCCTATGAATCATGCCTTGCCTGGATATAGCGATTGCCAAAAGTTCTTTCCTTATTATCCCCTCTCCCCTTGTGGGAGAGGGCTAGGGTGAGGGGTGGATAGAAAAAACTTTTGGCAATGAGTATAATTGGTTCCGATGCAATGCAGGCATATTAACCAAGGCCTTATCTACTGAGATTGTCTTCGTTGGCAATAACTAAAATTCTCATCTGGCACCAGGGGGCCTTGGGGGATCTGCTGCTGGCCGGTCCGGCCCTGGCAGCCGTCAGCCGCCATTATCCCGGGGCTCGGATCACCGCTCTGGGCTATCCGGAGCGCTGGAGCTTGCTGGCCAAGAGCCTGCCTCTGGATGAGGTGTGGAACAGCAGCGAGGCCATGTGGGCCCCCTTGTTCGGTAATGGGGCTTTGCCCCCCGGGATTCGGGAGCGCCTGGCCCGGTTCCAGTTGGCTCTGATCTTCAGTCCCAGACCCCAAACCACCCTTCAGGACCGGATACACCGGGCCGGAATTCCATTGGTCCACTGGCTTCCCTCCTTTCCGGAAACCGGCACGGACGCGGTGGCGGCCCTCCAGGCCCGCCATCTCGCCGCGTTAGGGCTTCAGTATGTGCCCGCGCCGTTTCAACTGGTGGCAGGTGACAGTCCGGTGGATGAACCGATCGAGCTTCCCGGCCCCGGTCCCTGGCTGGCGCTGGCCCCGGGGAGTGGTCAGGCTCGCAAGAACTGGCCTCTGTCCCACTACTATGAAGTCAGCCGGACCCTGGCCTGGCAGTTTTCTCTAAAAGTAGTATGGCTGACCGGTCCGGCGGAGGAAGCTGCGCTGCCGTATCTGGAAGCCCTGGCTCAAGCCCAGTGCCATATTCTCCTGGCGAACCGCCCCCTGGCCCGGGTAGCCCGGGTTTTATCCCGCTGCCGGCTATATCTGGGCAACGATAGCGGCCTGACCCACCTGGCCGCAGCGGTGGCAGGCCCTGATGTTCTTGCCCTCTTCGGCCCCACCGATCCCCGGGTCTGGGCGCCGCTGGGGCCGCAGGTCCATGTTCTATCCGCGTCTTGTCCCCAGGCCCCGTGCGCCGAGGGCCGCACCATTCCCTGTCCGGAACCCTACTGTCTGGAAGCGCTCTTGCCGGAAACGGTCCTGGCCGCGGCGGCGCCCCTCTTATCGGCCCAAGCCCGATAGGCGGCAAGACGGGTTAAGAAATTTTGCCCCAGGGTGCTTCCTTTATTGCTTCACTCAAACCGGTTAAAATTTTTGGTCAGCCGCTTTGGGCGGGTAATGGCCTTAGTTTCCCATCGGGAAGCCCCGCGGCAGACAATTTTGTTAGCCTGACCCGTACAATAATTTGAACTAAATTCAGGCTCGCCACTTCCTCCGGTCTCAAAAGACCCTTGTCAGTAGTGGGTTAGCGGCTTTTGCCGCTGTTTGGCACTATTCCTGCATCTATCTTAAAGCAGGTTACCCCCGAAAATACCCTATACCAATTTCTCCTTTCTCCAAATGGCCGGGCCCCCCTCCCGGCCATTATATTTTTGCCCTCTTCTTAGCCGGACTCCCTCAATATGCAAAAAAAATTGGGCCGGATAGCTTGCCCCGACCCTCATATAGCGTTTGCCAAAAGTTTTTTCCGTAATTAGGAGATACTTTAACACCCTAAATCCCCCCTAACCCCCTTTGTTAAAGGGGTGAACTATAAGGAATTACTTATAAAATCCCCCTTTGAAAAAGGGGGATTTAGGGGGATTTAAAAATCAGCCAGCGGCATAAATTTAGGGCAAACGGTATAATTTACCGGTATCCGGTGCGTTCGCCGCTGACCGTCAGCTCCCGCCGCCAAAGTATGCCCGCACCGTCTTTAACTCCGATTGCCGGGCAGACAAAGTCTCCCGCAGCACACCTAGACGTGCTGCCGCCTCCCGGCCCCGCTCAATTAAGGCCGTCTCCGTTGCCAAAAGACGCGCAGTCTCCCACGCAGCCTCCCAGTTGTTGCAGATGAGCAGCAAATCGGCCCCCGCGGCCAGGGCTTCTTTGGCTCCGTGAGGTGCCGGCAGCCGGGTGGCGATGGCCCCCATCTCCAGGTCGTCGGTGATAATCACCCCCTTAAACCCCAGACGCCCCCTGAGCCGCTCCTGCAAAGCTACCGGCGAGAGCGTCGCCGGGCGCTCATCCCACTCTGGCACCTTTAGGTGCGCGGTCATCACCATGGGCACCCCCGCGGCCACCACCTGCTTGAAAGGGAGCAGGTCTACAACGCGTTCGGCATCGCCTGATTGGGCCAGAGGCAGAACTTCGTGGGAGTCCACCCCGGTGTCCCCCAGGCCCGGAAAATGTTTGGCCACCGGAATGATCCCGCCGGACATATACCCCTTAATGGCCGCGAGTGCATAGCGGGCCACGTGCTCCGGGTCCCTGCCGTAAGCCCGATCCCACAGGGGGCAGCGTGGTGAGCGCGGCACATCCAGGACCGGAGCCAGGTTAACATTGATCCCCACCAGAGACAGTTCCCGGGCCACGTGCCGGGCCAGGCGCGCCACGTCCTTGGGGGTCTTGGTCGTCCCCAACGTCCGGGCTGGCGGGATGATCGTAAAAGGCTCTTTCAGGCGCTGGACCCGCCCCCCCTCCTGATCCACCGCGATCAAAAGCGGCCGCCCTGTCGCGGCCATGGCCTCGTGTTGCAAATCCCGGTTCAACTCCCAAACCTGCTCGGGGTTCTCAATATTGCGGGCAAAGAGGATCACGCCCCCCACCTTCAGGTCCCGGATTAGTTCACGGGCCACCGCGTCCATCCGGGGGCCGGGAATTCCCACCATGAGAAGTTGCCCCCAAAACGCCGGGTGATCGGTCTTCGCCGCTTTATCAATGGCCATTTAATCTCCCCAGTTCACTTTTGTGGATGATCAGCTCGCCTAGAGGAGCTCCGCCAGATAATAAAAATTCAACTTTCGGGCTGCCGGAACCCCCAGCCCCTGTAAATGCAGGAGACAGCTATAATCCAAAGACACCAGCCCCGATGCGCCCGTGGCTGCCACAGCAGCCAGGTAGGCCTCGCCGATCTCCCGGGAAAGTTCAGGCTGCATCAGACTGAACGTCCCGCCAAAGCCGCAGCAGGTGTAATAAGGTGAAACCGTCAGCACCTCCAAACCCTTTACCGTGGACAAGACCTCCCGGGCGCACGCCAAGACCTCCAACTGCCTGGCCTTACAAGACTGGTGCAGGACCAGAGATCCCTCAAACCGGGGGCGCAAGGGGAACGGCCCCGCCTTAACCAGCCACTCGCTTAATTCCAGAACCCGGGCCGCCAGGGACTCCACGGCCCGGCGTTCCTTAAGGCCTTCGGCCAGCTCGGGGAAACAGTGCCGCACCAGATAAGTGCAGGAGGCGCTGGGGCAGACGATAGTCTCGTCTCCGGCAAAGACCCGGAGAAAATGGCGCATGAGCCTCCGGGCCGTGGCCGTATCTCCCGCGGTCCAGGCAAACTGGCCGCAGCAGGTCTGGTCCTCCGGGTATTCCCAGGGAACGTTCAGGCGATCCAGAAGTTTGGTCACCGCGTTAGCCACGCCGGGCGCACTCTGGTCCAGGAAGCAGGGTATGAAGAGCTTGATTAAACCCAATCCAACTCCTCCCATCGCTCTTTTATCACAAATGCCCTCACCGGGGGAAGGACTTGTCCTCAGGTTCCCCCGAGCCGGGGCGCTTGTGTGCCCTCGTGGTTGCGCCTCGGAACCGGCTGCCAGGAAATCCTTTCCCTTGACAGGCTTGGGGTGGTTTTTATAGAATGAAATCAAAAATTTACGAAATAATAAGTGCTTGACTCCTAAAAGGAAATCCCTTTCCCATGACCGAAGCCTCGGCTCATATTCTGGTGATCGATGATGACAAAGCCATGCGGGACGCTTGCTACCAAATCCTTTCCCGCAAAGGTTTCCAGGTGGAGTTGGCTGCCGGCGCCAAACAGGGCCTGGCGCTGCTGGAGCGCCAATCCTTCGACGCCATTCTCCTGGACCTGGTTATGCCCGACATGGACGGCCTGGAAGCCCTGAAAAAAATCCGGACCCTGGACCCCGACGTCGAAGTCATCATCATCACGGGCTACGGCACCATCCAGTCCGCGGTGGAATCCATCAAGGCCGGCGCCTTCCATTTCCTTTCCAAGCCCTTTGTGCCCGACGACCTGCGCAACCTGGTGGGCCGGGCCCTGGAGAAACGCCGCATGGACCTGGAAAACCTCTACCTGCGCCAGGAACTGCGCGCCAAAGACGAACGCAACACGCTGGTCTACGAGAGCGAACCCATGGTCCGGATCGTGGACATGGTTACCCGGGTCGCCCCCACGGACAGCACCGTGCTCATCACCGGCGAATCCGGCACCGGCAAGGGGCTGGTGGCCCGCAAGCTGCACCAGTTGAGCCAGCGCTCCCGGCGTCCCTTCATTACCGTGGATTGCGGCACTTTGGTTGAGACCCTGTTCGAAAGCGAACTCTTCGGGCACGTCAAAGGCTCCTTCACCGGGGCCGACGCCAACAAAGTCGGTAAATTCGAGTTGGCCCAAAACGGCACCCTGTTCTTTGACGAAGTCAGTAACATCGGCCTCGAGGTCCAGGCCAAGCTGCTCCGGGCGGTGGAGGAACGCAAGATTTCCAAGGTGGGCAGCCACCGGGTGATTACCGTGGATGTGCGCATCATCGCCGCCACCAACAAAGACCTTACCAAGGCCATCCGGGATGGCTCCTTTCGGGAAGACCTGTTTTACCGCCTCAACGTCGTCCTGATCAAGATGCCGCCCTTGCGGGAGCGCAAAAGCGATATTCCCATGCTGATCCAACACTTTTTAGACAAGTATAATGCCCGGCTGCGCAAAGAAATCCGCGGCATCTCGCCGGATGCCCTGGACCTGCTGACGCGCCATGACTGGCCCGGCAATGTCCGGGAGTTGGAAAATACCATGGAGCGCCTGGTGGTCTTGAGTTCCGGCCCGTATCTCGAACCCGCGGACCTGGTCTTTGCCGGTACCGTCTTAACCCCGCCTCCCGAATCCTCCGAAGGCGGGTCGCTTAAAAACCTGGAACGGGACCACATCATCCAAACCCTCCAACGCTACGACGGCCACAAAAGCGAAACCGCCCGAGCCCTGGGCATCGACCGCAAAACCCTCCGGGAGAAGTTGAAGCGGTATAACCTTGAATAAAACAACCTCTCGTTCCCAAGTTGCACTTGGGAACGAGAAGAAAATAGAATGTGATCGGCGAACATGAACTATCAAAGGCTTTTAGAACTGTTTTGGGAATTTGCAAGGTACCTTGAATCCCTGCATACACTTTATTTAGATAGCATTGCTGGTTATTCGATTCTGCATGAACGTCTTCTTGCTCATCAGCAACAAATGAAACATTTATTGGGAAATCACGAATATGCAACTGAGCAGTTCCAAGATACATGTTCGATGCTATATAAGGACTTGTGCGATAAGGATTTCACACCTGTAGCTATATGGCCGGTAATGAAACAGGGTGACATAAAGGAAAGAACAAAAGAAGACGGCAAAAATTGTTTGCTATTAGGTGCCCAATGTGTGGTTTCAGCGTACTTATACTGGGAAGAATATCTTCGAATTGAAATTGGCAAAGCTATCGGTGTTATAGGCGAAGGTGCTAAAAATGATAAGAAAACAAGAAAAATATTAAATAAGTACGTTGTCAGTGATCTATGGGGTGATATACGTCTTCTAAGAAATTCAATTATTCATAATAAAGGTGTCGCAAACTCAGAAATAGTAAAATGTAATATCTTTAAGTGGTTCAAGCCGGATAACTTCGTTGAACTGGATTATCAGAAGATGAAAGTAATATTTTTATCAATGTGCGATTTTAGAAATGAATTACATAACATGTCACTGCCGCCGTGGAAGGGCATCAAAATACCAGTCAAATAGGACTGATAACATTCTACCCTTTCACCCCTCGTTCCCAAGTTGCACTTGGGAACGCAATATTGCTCAAAGCTGTGCTTTGAGACCTTATCATCATTATGCGTAGCCGATATAAGATCAGCGAATTAAAATCCCCTCATTTCATTACCTGCACCATTGTGGCCTGGCTACCCGTCTTTACCCGCCCAAGGTATCTGGACATTATCACCGCCTCTTTAACCTTCTGGCGACAACAAAAAGGCCTGCGCCTCCACGCCTATGTCATCCTCGATAATCATCTGCACCTGATAGTCTCCGCAGATGATCTGTCCCAGGTTACCCCCTCGTTCCCAAGTTGCACTTGGGAACGGAATATTGCTCAAAGCTGTGCTTTGAGACCTTATCATCATTATGCGTAGCCGCTATAAGATCACCGAATTGGAATCCCCCCACTTCATTACCTGCACCATTGTGGCCTGGCTGCCCGTCTTTACCCGCACAAAATATCTGGACATTATCACCGCCTCTTTAACCTTCTGCCGACAACAAAAAGGCCTGCGCCTCCACGCCTATGTTATCCTCGATAATCATCTGCACTTGATAGTCTCCGCAGATAATCTGTCCCAGGTGATTCGAGACTTTAAAAGACATACCGCCAAGGAAATCCTGGCGGCCGCCAGTCAAGAAAACAAGCAATGGCTGCTCAAGCAGTTCGAATTCTTCAAAGGCGTGCATAAAGGCAAAAGCCAGCATCAAGTCTGGCAGGAGGGGGTCCACCCTCAGGCGATCATCACCGAGGATATGCTCACCCAGAAGCTGGATTATATTCACTATAATCCCGTGAGGCTTGGTTTAGTGGACCGACCCGAAGACTGGCGTTATTCCAGTGCCCGAAATTACTTGGGCCAGGATGGATTGTTGGAAATTGATTTGATTGACTAGTGGAGCAAAGCACAGCTTTGCGCCATGTTTGCGTGCCCAAGTGCAACTTGGGCACGAGGGTAATTTGAAGAATAATCTAAATTCCTTTCGCCTCACGCGACTCCAAACCCTCATCCTCCTCTACGGCGCCGGGACCATGGTGGCCCAGGTCCTGATCCTCCGGGAACTCCTGGTCCTGGCCCAGGGGCAGGAGTTGAAGCTGGCCCTGGGGCTATGGTGCTGGCTCCTCTGGGTCGGCTTGGGCAGCCTGGCGGGAGGGCGCTTCACCCCCGTCGGCGAGGGGCCGGGCCGCCTGGGCGGGCTGCTGGCGCTGTTGGGGCTGCTGCTCCCGGCCACCATCCTGGCGGGCCGAGCTCTCCCCACCCTGGCCCACCTGCCATTAGGCCAATCCCTGCCCCTGTCCACCACGTTTCTTCTCTTTTTTATCCTGCTGGCCCCCTTTGGCTCGGTCTCCGGCTACTTTTTCCCCAGCGCGGTCCAGGTCCTCACGGCCATGAACAAAAACCCCCAAGGGGCCACCGGCCGGGTGTACTATCTGGAGACCCTGGGCGCGGCCTTGGGGGTGGCGCTCTTGCAACTGCTATGCATCGGCCGCTTTGCCAACCTGAGTCTAGGGCTGGCCGTGGGGTTCCTCCTGGCCCTGGCCCCCTGGCTCCTGGCCAAGCCCCGGTCGATCACCGCCCGGGCCGCCGTAACCATCAATCTCCTGGTCCTGGCCGCGGCCCTGATCTTCGCGCCCCGGTTGGAATTGGTTAGCCGCGCCTGGCTCTGGCCCGGCCGCCAGGTCATCGCCACCGTGGACAGCCCCTATGCCCTGTTGTCGGCCCAGCGGGAGGCCGAGCAAATCAGTTTTTTTGCCAATAACCTCTGGCAGTTCACCTATCCCGATCCCCTGACCGCCGAACATCAAGTCCAGGTAGCCTTGCTGGAACACCCAAATCCCCGCCGGGTGCTCCTGCTGGGGGGCGGAGTGGCGGGCTTAAGCGCAGAGATTCTCAAGACCCCCACCATCACCCATCTGGATTATGTTGAACTGGACCCCTTCCTGGTGAACCTGGCCCAAAAGACCCTCCCCGCGGTAGCCGGCCAGAACCTGGACCGCCGGGTCCACCTCATTTACCAGGATGCCGGCCGCTTCTTGGCCACCACACCCAACCGCTATGACGTCATCCTCATGGCCTTGCCGGAGCCCAAGAGCGCCCAACTGAACCGCTTCTACACCCGGGAATTTTTCCGCACCGTGTCCCGCAAATTGTTGCCCGGCGGCGTCTTCAGCTTTGCGCTCACCGGGGCCGAAACCAGCTTAAACCCCTTGCGGGCCGCGTATCTGGCCATGGCTGATAACACCCTGAGGCAGGTCTTCCCGGACGTGGTGGCCTTTCCGGGAAGGCAGACCCGCTTCTTCGCCTCCCCCAGCCGCAACACTCTCACCACCGACCCGCAGCTCTTGGTGCAGCGGCTCAAGGACCGGCGCCTCGATTTGCAGTATGTCCGGGAATACTATCTGCTCCAGGACCTCTCGCCCTGGCGCCGCCAGTACCTCAACCAAATCCTGCGCCAGCAGCCGCTGGAAATCAATACCGACCTGAACCCCCGCTGCTACTTCTACGACCTGGTGCTGAGCACCGTCGAAGCAGGCCTGGGCATCAAAGAGCTGCTCCTGGGACTGCAAAACCTGCCGCCAGCAGCCCCCTGGGCGGCCTTGGCCCTGGCCACGGTATTGGTGGGGGCTGGAGTCCGCAGCCGCCCTGGTCTTAATGCCCTTTATCAGGTGATGGTGATGGGCCTGGGCACCATGGCCCTGGAAATCCTGGTGCTCATCTTGTACCAGATCCGGCTGGGCTCTATCTACCGGGAGTTGGGGGTGCTGGTGGCAGCCTTCATGGTCGGGATGGCCGCGGGCAGCGCCCTGGTTTCCCGCTGGTGCGACCGGTATAAAAATTGGCCGCACCTGCTGGCGGGACTGCAAGGGGGGCTGACAGTCCTGGCTGCGGGTCTGGCCCTGTGGTTAGAGTGGGGCTTCTCCCCGGGGTCCTCGAGCTGGGAGTTGCCGACTCAGGCGGGGTATGTCCTGGTCCTGGCCGCGGCGGGCTGCGGCGGCGGCGGGGTCTTCGCGCTCAGCGCCGCACTTTGGGCCAAGATCGCGCCCGATATCCGGGGCCAGGGCGGCAAGCTCTATGCCGCGGACCTGTTGGGGGCCACTTTGGGGACTCTGGGGGTCAGCCTGCTGGTGTTGCCGGTCTGGGGCATTATCCCAACCCTTGGGGTGGTGGCGTTTCTCCATGCCGGGGCAGGCCTTATGGCGCTCTTCCCGCAAAGCTCGTCAATGCTTAGCGGGTCATGACCCGGAAACAGACCGGCGATCGGTGGTGATCTGCGCTAATCTCGGTTAGGTCTGAATAACTCTCAATATAACCATACAATATAGGTACTTTTACCGATTGAACTTTGCGTGGAGAATGATAATAATAAAATACGTCATAAGGTGAAGGCCAAGGGGGGTCATCCTGGGGGATACGGGAGGCAGCAAAATGGCCATGGTCGCCTTTTATGCCGGGTTAATCGTTGGTATTTTGGTTGGCTGCTTATTAATGTCCCTCTTTTCCTTTTTCCTGGCTGGAGACGACAACGGGTTGCCTGCCCACCCGGAGATACGTCCCCAAGAAAAGCCCCTGGAGCTTTAATTAGCATCTGTTCTGGGTAGAAGCTGACCGCGCACCAGTCCTCTTGGGTGTTGTAAGCTACGGTGGCCGATGCCCGAAAGAGCGGTGATGGCGGCTCCCGCGTGGTTAGGGTAGCCGCCTCACACGCAATCGCACTCCTCCACATCCCTGCTACCCGAAATTTGAGACTGTTGCGATCCATGGGAGTCCCCGGCTCCGGTCTGCCGAGCAGGATAGTGGTACGAATAAAGGCAAAACCAGTTCAGAAAAGAGGACCAGACTTTTTCCCCGAGGACAGGACTTCACCAAATTCCGTCGCTGGGCTGGTGGGTGAAGCGTTAATATGCATTTTTTTCTTTACCTCCGGCGGGATTTTATTTATTATTTTAACTAAATAAGCTACCGGCGATCAAGCTGCCGAGACCGGCACGGACTCAGGCAAACGCCACCAAGGAGTCGAGCGGGATGAACAAGTCGCAACTCATCGAAGCTCTGGCC
The DNA here is from genome assembly GCA_041648175.1 of Desulfobaccales bacterium. NCBI lineage: Bacteria > Pseudomonadati > Thermodesulfobacteriota > Desulfobaccia > Desulfobaccales > Desulfobaccales bacterium. The sequence continues at coordinate 18,540 of JBAZPO010000009.1, forward strand.
AAAGCTGAGAATATCACCTTGAAAAAGGCGGAAATGGTGGTCAACGCCGTTTTTGAGAACATGGCGGATGCCCTGGTGCAAAAAGAACGCATCGAAATTCGCGGCTTTGGCAGCTTTAAAGTGAAATTCTACAATGGCTATAAAGGCCGCAACCCCAAGACCGGCGACCTCATCAAGGTAGACGGCAAGAAATTGCCCTTCTTCAAGGTGGGGAAGGAATTACGGGAGCGCGTCGATCGCTGAGCCGTTTTTTGCAACCTGGCCGTGCTAGATGGGGAGCTAGCGGTGCCCTGTAGCCCGAAATCCGCTTAAGCGGGATTGAATTCCCTCTTTGAGGATCGCAGCGCTGCCGTTGATGGCTGACCAGGGGGCGGGTTGGACCCTGCGCAACAGACGCTTGTGAACCCCGTCAGGTCCGGAAGGAAGCAGCGGTAAACAAGGCGGTCTGTGTCGCGGTGGTTACTAATCCATAAACCCTCTGGCAGGTGTCCTCGGTTGTGGCGGATTCGATGGAGGGTGCACGGTCAGGCTATTTTTCTGGATATCCCCTTCAAGGCCATCCTTCCCCATACTTTCAAGTGCCTTACAGATATTCTCTCCGGCCCGTGTCCGACTGCCACCGGCCGGGCTTGCGGCCTGAAATCAAGACCCCGGCGGGGATACAGGGGTTATGGATGCCGGCATCTCCCTGACCTACTCTCCTTGGAGTTAAGATGGCCCTCATTTCCGTAATTCTGGCGCACCCGCGGCACGGCAGCTTCAATCACGCCATTGCCGCCACCGTGATGCAAACCCTGGAGGCCCAGGGGCATGAGGTCTGGTTCCATGATCTCTACCAGGAAAATTTCGATTCCATCCTCCTCGCACCGGAACTGGAGCGGGAGGCCTTTCTGTCCCCACACCTCGAGCAACATTGCCGGGAGATCGCCCAGGCCCAAGGCATCGTCATCGTCCATCCCAACTGGTGGGGCCAGCCGCCGGCCATCCTGAAGGGCTGGGTGGACCGGGTGATGCGCCCGGATGTGGCCTACCGATTCCTGGAGGGTGACACCGGCGAAGGCGTTCCGGTCGGGCTGCTTAAGGCCAAGGCTGCGCTGGTGTTTACCACCTCCAATACTCCGCCGGACCGGGAACTGGCGGTCTTCGGCGACCCCCTGGAAACCCTCTGGAAAAACTGTATCTTTGGCTTGTGCGGCGTTCCCCTGGTTTACCGCAAAAATTTCGCCGTGGTGGTCACCAGCACCGACGCCCAACGGCAGGCCTGGCTGGAGGAAATTAAGGAGATGGTCGGCCTCTTTTGCCCCACCTGATCTTAGGCTGCCCCCGCGTGCGGGGGCAGGCCCGAAGGGAAAAGAGTCCCGGCTGCAGTAGGTTCCTCCACGCCGCACTTTGCATCCTGCTCATATAATCCCTCCATTTTTCCCCATAAAACCATCTGCTTTGAGCGCATGATGCTGACATTAACAGGCATCCGGCTCCTGCAAGACCAAGCAGTTCTAGCGGCTCCAGAGGCTGGTTTTTTCGCTCAAGATGACTATCTTTAAATTGTAAAAAAAGAACAAGAGGAGGCTCACATGGTGGCAAACCGGTTTACCGAAGAGCAGGTCGCGGTGCTTAGCCCGATTGTCGACAGGCTGCTAACCATGATAGGAGCAGCCCGGAATGCTTTTAACCGCCATAGTCGCAATAGCCTGGAGGAACTGCGGTCCCCTCAGGGGAGGGAATTAAAATCGTTGATCGCCCGGAAATTAGGAGATGACCAGCCGGGTTTGATGCGAGTCCACGCCATCTTTGACCACCTGATGGTAATTAGGGACAACATCGGTGGGTGTGTGGACCCCATCGATCAGAAAATCCGGGGAGGGGTCCTATTCTCTGACAAGGCCGTGACCCAGGTTAATTTTCTCTTTGATCAGCACACCGGCATAATTCGCTCGGTGTTGGATATCTTTAAAACCGATAATGAGTTCCTGAAGAAGTTCGTCCTGGAAGAAAGCCGCAAGCTGGGGCAGGCGTGCCTAGCCTTTGCCACGGAGCACGAGGAACGCATGATCGAGGGTCTCTGCCTGCCCCAGGCGGCCCCTATTTTTCTGGCTCTTCTGGATCGCATGGGCGCCATCGCCCAACAGGAGGTTGATATCGCCACCTTTTTGGCCAGCAAGCCCTAAGGGTACTCCGGGCCAGACGTTGATGGAGCAATTAAACGCATCTGCCAAAAGTTCCTTTCCTGTATTCCCTCTCCCCTTTTTGAGGGGAGAGGGATAGGGGAGGGTGAAAGAGAAAAAAGTAATGAATATATCCGGTCAAGTTTTTTTTGACCATTAAAGCTTCAAAATCGGCAACAGATCCAGATGGTCGTGGAGGTGATAACGGGCTTTCAACCCCGGATTTTTGTAAGCCGCGAAGGGCACCCCGGCAGTGGCGGCCACTTCCTGGTCCAGGGCCGCGTCCCCGATGTAGAGGGCGGCTTCCGGCGCCAAGCGGAAGTGGGTGAGAATCTTCAGAAGGCATTCCGGGTGGGGTTTGGGACGGCTTACGTCGTAGGCCGAGATGGTCAGATCGAAATAATCAGCTATTCCCAGGGTCTTAAGCACCAGGGGCAGGCTTTTGCCCCGGTTGGTGGCAATGGCGGTGTGATACCGGGTCCGCAACTGAGCCAGCACCTCCCGAATATGGGGCGTAAGGTTCAGGAGGGCCAGAAACGGGTCGTTATTAATGGTCCTTTGATAAGCCTGGGCTTCCTCCAAAGCGGGTTGACCCTGGAAAAGATAATCAATGGCCCCCTGGGCGGTGCTGACATGCACCACCTCCAGTTGCTCCTCAATCATGGGCGGCAACCCAAAACGCCCCAGGATGTGATTGTAAAAGGCCCGGTTCGATTCCCGGGAATCAATCAACACCCCGTCGCAGTCATAAATGATGACCTGAAACAACCTGCCTCCCTGCGCTTTGATATCACTTGATACTAAGGTGCTGTCATACGGGTATTTAATTTTTGTAGGGGCGGACCTGTGTGTCCGCCTTCAGGTTGCAAGCACGCGCAAGTGCGTCCTTACCGACCGAATCTATTCTTACTTCTATGAGTGCAACCTGGTATGAACCGAAAACTGTCTTTAAATATAACCCATAACATCCAATTGGTGGGCAATGTAGATCAATTCGGCCGCGTCGATCTGGCGGTGACGCAAAGCCAGCCAACTCTCGAACCGGCTGTCATCCAACTCGGAATGCTGGTACAAAGCCCGGCCGATGGTCTCGATGATGGAGTGCAGAAAATAGGCCTCATCGCCGAGATAGCCGTCCGGTCCCGGAAAGACCACCCAGTCAGAGCTGCCGGCCGCGACCATATGGGTCCCGGCATCCCGCAGGCGCCTTATGAGTTCGCGGCCGGTGACACTGCTCCCCGCGGACAGACCCTGACGGCGGCGCGTGTCCATGGTGCGGTGGTACAAGGTTTCGATACGGCGGTCCAGGTCCAGGTCAATAACAGGCTCAAAGATCGTGGCGCCGTCAAAATTGAGGGTGAAATAGAAGAGTCCGCCGGGAACCAGCAACGACAAAAGCCGGGGCAGAGCCGCAGGAAGATCGACCAGGTCTAAGACGGCATGGGCCACGATCAGGTCCCAAGAAGATTTGCCCTGCTCCCGGGTCAGGAAATCAAACAAGTCGATGGCTGTGAAGGTCACCCGGACGTCTTGCTCAGTGGTCCTTAAGACCAGGGGCGCGCCGTGCTGCGCAGGTCCATTGAACTCCCCCTGCCCTCGTGGGAGGGGGTTGGGGGGAGGGGGCTTTGGCTTGGCATTTTTCTCCGCAGCATAACCGCGCAAGCGCCGCCGGGCCTCCCGGATGAACTCCGCTTCCACGTCGATACCGGTGTAAGCCGCTCGCGTCAGCAAACCCCAATCCAGCAACCGCTCCAGCATGGTGCCGATACCGCAGCCCACCTCCAGGACCTGAAGCGGGGCGAAGCCAGACCGGCCCCGAACCGCTTGTACCAGCCGGTCCCAAACGTGGCGGTTCAGGGAACGGTCATCCAGGGCTTTTTTAGAGGCGAGATAGCGGATATAACTTGAAACTGCCGGATTGGACATGAGTTTTGCCATGTGTCCTTGCGAATACTGCAAATCAACTTTTTATATGCGAGCGCTAAAGGGATTCCATCTTTATCCCCTCTCCCCCGATGGGGGAGAGGGTTAGGGTGAGGGGGAAGTAATCTCTTTCCACCCCGAATAATAACTTATTGATTTTTTAAAATTTAATCATCAAAAACCAAAACCAGTTTTATACCAAAAGACGCTGCAGAAAGCCCCGAACCCGGGCGGCGCTCTCGTCCCACGTGGGGTGTGCGGCGGCCCGGCGCTGCGCCATCAGACTCATTTCCAACAACCGCTGGCGATCCGTCATCAAAGTCTTCAAACCTTGGGCCAGCGCGGCGGCATCGCCCGGGTCCACCAGAAAGCCGTTTTGCCCATCCGTGATAATCTCTTTGGCGGCGCCGGCCGTGGAGGCGATGGCCGGCAGGCCGAAATGCATGCCCTCCAGGTAGACCATGCCGAAACCTTCATACGACGACGGTACCGCCAGGACGTGGCTGGCCGCGCACCGGGCCGCCAGTTCCCGGGCGGGCAGAGCCCCCAGCAAGGCTACCCGGGATGCTAAACCTAACTCCTCGATCTGGCGGCGGATAGACTGGACATAAGCCGTATCCATATCCGGGCTGCCGGCCGCCGTCAGCCGCCAACAGTCACCTTCGATCTGCGCCAAAGCCGTCAAGAGGGTGTGCAGCTCTTTGCGGGGAATCAGGTTGCCCACAAACAAAATTTGTAAAGGGCCGGGGACCGCGGCCCGGGCCATGATCTCCCCGGGGGTGATAGTGCCGGGCAGACCGTCCCGGCCGGGCGCTGCCACCACCAAGGGCAGGTTAAGGCCCACCAAATCCTCCACGTCCTTTCTGGTGGTGCGGCTGACGCAGATAAAGCCGTCCACGGAGGCCAGATAACGTTTTTCTATCACCCGGTAGAGCCGGTTGTGCAGCGCGGAGCGGGGCTCCCGGCAGCGCAGGTGGTGCACGATGGCCACGATGGGGTAGGTAATTCCGGGACGCAGGCGTCGGTTGAGCCAGAAACAGGAGGGGTGGACCAGTTCATCTTGTAAGAGGACGTCGAATGAGGCCTTCTGCAGACGGCGTTTGAGCCCAACGTTCAGGTTGTCCAGCAGGCTGCGGCCGTAAGCGCGCCAGGGCAGGGCGATGACCTCCACCCGGTCACCCTGTTCCGTGAGATAATGCACCATATGGCGGTCATAGATGAAGCCCCCGGAGATGGTCGAAAGACTGCCATAAATGAGCAGGCCCACATACACTAACGTTCCTCGCGGTAGGCGGCCCAGGCGATGTCGTTTTCCCAGATGCGCACTGTGACGGCGCTTAAGGGTTCTTTCACCCGGCTTAAAAGCTCCTGGCACAGGATGCGGGCAAAGTGCTCGATGCTGGGATTGAGTCCGATAAATTCGGGGAGATCGTTCAAGGTCTGCTCGCGGTAATACGCCGCCAGTTCCTCAAGGTGGGCCTCCACCGCCACAATGTCCACCAGGTAGCCGTGTTCGTCCAGGATTTTCCCTTCCAGTTGAACCTCGACCTGGTAGTGGTGGGAGTGGATTTCATTTTCCGCGCCCCAATCACCGCCCACCAGATAATGCCGCGCCACAAAGTCTCGTGTCACCGCCAGCGTGTATCTGTGCATGATCCGCTCCTCAGGTTAACCAGCTATAGCGTTTGCCAATAATTTCTGCCGATTGCTGATTTTTTAAATCCTCGAAATCCCCCTTTTTCAAAGGGGGACTTATAAAGTAATTCCGCTAAGTTCCCCCCCTTTGGAAAAGGGGGGTTAGGGGGGATTTGGTTTTTAGAGCATTTCCCAATATAAGGAAAAGATTTTGGCAATTGCCATAAACCCGCCCGCCACTTCACGGCCAACTTCCGGGCAAAATCAATACGTCAGAATGAGTTGGATGACGTCCTCCGGATGACGATCGATCAATTCATAAGCCTCGGCGGCCTGGCCGATGGGAATCCGATGCGTGATGAAGCGGGCCGGCTTTACCTGCGTCAGCATCTGCCAGGTGGCCTGATAACGGCGGGTCTTGTTCCACCGGCCGGTGAGCTCAGGCGCAATGCTGCTGACCTGGCTGCCGATGAGCCGCACCCGGCTGCGATGGAAGCGCCCTCCCAGGTTCAGGTCGGACCGCTTTTGTCCGTACCAGGAGCCGATGACCACCCGGCCGGAAAACCCGGTGGCCGCGATGGCCTGGTCCAGGGCCGCGGGATTGCCGGAAATCTCATAGCTGAGGTCGGCCCCGGGATAGGGGCCGGTTCCCTGGAGATAACCGCAGAGGCGCTCCGGGGCATCCGCCTCCGAGGGGTCCAGGCTCACGTGGGCCCCTAATTCTTCGGAGAGCTGGCGGCGCTTGGGATAGAGGTCCAGGGTCACTAAAGACGTCAGGGGCCAGCGGCTCAAAAGGGCGGTGAGGAGCAGCCCCACAATGCCCTGGCCGAAGATCGCCACCTGTTCCCCCATGAGCGGTTGGCCGTCCAGCAGGAAGGTCACCGCGGTTTCCATGTTGGGAAAGAATACCGCATCCTCAGGGTTCAGGCCGTTGGGCAACCTGAGCAGTTCATCCGGGGTGGCGAGAAAATGGCTTTCGTGGGGGTGGAAGGCGAAGACCAGACGGTCCTCCCACCCTGGCGCCACCCCCCGCCCCACCTCCAGCACCCGGCCCACCACGGCATAGCCATACTTCAGGGGAAAGGAGAAGTCGCCGGGCAGGGCGGAGATGGTCTCATCTTTGGCCAGGTCGGCCGGCGCCAGTCCGCGATAAATCAACAACTCGGTGCCAGGACTGATGGCGGAAATGATGGTTTGCACCAATATCTGCCCAAAAGAAGGGGAGGGCAGGGATTCACGCTCCAACGCTACCTGGCGCGGCGCCGTAAAATACAGGGCTTGTCGTTCCATTTAGCTGTCCCAGTCCGGGTCGCCGCGCAGCACCAGGTCTTCACCCAGTTGCTGGTAGCTGAGATGGCGTAAGCGCGGGAACCGCCGCATAGATGAATGCCCCAGGTGGTCCACCACCCGGAGGCCGCCCACGAGCAAGGGGGCGATGGTCAGGACCACCTGGTCCACCAGCCGGGAGGCCAGGAAACTCGTAATGATCTGGGCCCCCCCTTCCACCATCAGGCTGTTGATGCCCATGGACCCCAGGGATTGCAGGAGCTCGGCCAGATCGACCCAACCGTTGTTCCCGGCCAGGCGCAGGACCTTGGCCCCCGCCGCTTCCAGAGCCTGCTGCCGCTCCGCGTCGGCGCCCTGGTTGGTGGCAATCCAGGGAACGCGGCCGTTTTTCAGGAGGTTGGCGTATGAGGGAAACCGGAGGCGGCTGTCCACCACTATGGGTTGGGGATCTTTGCCTGCCGTCAGCCTGACGTTGAGGCGGGGATTGTCGGCCAGCACCGTGCCGATGCCCACCAGGATGGCTTCGTGGGCGGCCCTGAGCCCGTGGGTCATGGCCCTGGATGCGTCGCCGCTCAAGGCCAGCGGGCGCCCGGGGCGATCCGCTATGCTCCCGTCCAGGCTCTGGGCGTAACTAAGGGTGACCAGGGGGCGGCCGGTGCGCTGCCGGTGGGCCGCGGCGGACTGCAAGATTTCCCATACCTGTTCCAAGATCGGGATCATTTTTTTTACAGGCATGACATCTCTCCTGGTGCCGCCTCCGGCACGCGCCCCAGGCGAGTGCAGGCACATTCCCGGTTTAAAGCCCCGCCAGGGTCCCTGGGGTTCTATGGATAAAAATGGGAATAGCTGAGGGCTTTGTCAAGCTGGGACCGGGTTTCGAACCCATATAAAAAAGTGATCGCCGGCAAAGGGAAGAGATAATTAAAGTTATTGTAAAACTCGCAGCGGAGAAAACGGTCAGGTCGAGCGCCGCGCAGCTTCTCGCATTTTCAACTAAGTTGATTTTTTATTTTAATATGAAGATAAACCGGTGGGGCGGGCCTCCGTGCCCGCCGCCTTGGTGGCACAGGCTTTCCAGCCTGTGGCGACGAAGCCGGTTAGCCGGGCACAGCCTGGAAAGGCTGTGCTACCAGCCTGCATCACCTTCTCATGATTGAGGAATGTCCCAGGCTCTGCCCTGCAAGGTTTTTGGTATCCGCAGGCTTTTCAACCTGCGCTTGCATACCGAGACGTCGGCGCGGTGCCACTCAGACTTGCTCCAGGGCGTTGAAAAAGAAACCGATTTCGACGTGCGCGGTCTCCGGGGCGTCAGAGCCGTGGACGATATTGGCTTCGATATCCTTAGCAAAATCCGCTCTAATGGTGCCGGCCGCGGCCTTGCGGTAATCCGTAGCTCCCATCAGGTCCCGGTTGACCTGAATGGCGTTCTCGCCTGCCAAGATCATGGCCACGATGGGACCGGAACTCATGAATTGCGTCAGGCTGTCGTAAAAGGGCCGCTCCTTATGCACCGCGTAAAAGGCCCGGGCCTGGGCCAGGGAAAGATGCAGCATCTTCATGGCCTTGATCTTCAGGCCGTTTTTCTCAAACCGGCCGATCACGTCGCCGATAAGACCGCGCTGCACGCCGTCAGGTTTGATCATGGATAAAGTCTGTTCTATAGGCATTATGCTTATTCTCCATTTATCATCATTATTATAGGGCGTGCCGTGCACGCCTTTTTTTGGCGGCCACGGGCCGCCCTATGTCACTGACCACTGATGACTGATCACTGCCTTTTAGCTGACCGCTGATAGCTGAAAGCTGACAGCTATCTTTCCACATACCCGTGATGATCAAATTGCAACGTAAAGGTGCCCCGGCCCTGGGTGAGCGAGCGCAGCGCCGTGGCATACCCGAACATCTCGGACAGCGGCGCCAGCCCCGAAATGAAGCGCACCGGCCCTTTGGCCAGCAGATGCTCCACCTTGCCTTTTCGGGAGGCAAAATCGCCCATGACTTCGCCGGTGAACTCCTCCGGCGCGATGATCTCCACCTTCATAATCGGTTGCAGCAGTTGCGGCTGTCCTTGGTGCAGGCCCTGCTTCACCGCGGTCATGGCCGCGACCCTAAAGGCCATCTCCGAGGCTTGGCCTTCCTTGACCGTGGCGTCGGCCAAAGCCACGGCGATGTCCACCGCCGGGTGGCCGTAGACCGCGCCGCCTTCCAGGGCTTCAGAGACCGCCTGCGCAATCATGGGCACAAAGCCCTGGGCGGGATGTCCCTCGGGCAAAAGCGATACAAAACTGTTGCCCGAGCCCCGGGGCCGGGGGCTCAGGGATAATTTAACTTCGCCGAAATGGTGCTTGCCGGCCAGCTCCCGGTCGAAGGCCCCGGTTTCTTCTATGCTTTGAGCAATGGTTTCCCGGTAAACCACCTGGGGGCGGCCCGCCCGCACGTGGGCGTGGAACTCCCGCTCCAGGCGGTGGATGATCACCTCCAGGTGGAGTTCCCCCATGCCGGACAGCAAAGTCTGGCCCGTGTCTTCGTCGGTATGGATCTTGAGGCTGGGGTCTTCCTCGGTTACCCGCTCCAGGGCCGGCCCCAGGCGTTCCTGGTCCTCCCGGGTCATCGGTTCGATGGCTAGAGAGATCACCGGCACATACGCAGAAATGGGTTCCAACACGATGGTGTGCTGGCGGCTGCACAGGGTATCGCCGGTGGTGGTGGCCTTCAGGCCCAAAAGCGCCACGATGGCCCCGGCGTGGGCTTCCTCTAAAGGCTCACGTTTGTTGGCGTGCATGCGCAGGATGCGAGCCACCTTCTCCGTGGTCTGCTTGATGGAGTTGTAGACTTCCTGGCCGAATTTCAGGGTGCCGGAGTAGATGCGCACATAGGTGAGGCGCTGGCTCTGGTCCACCATGATCTTAAAGGCCAGAGCGGCCAGGGGAGCGTCATCCCGGGGCGGCCGGGTCTCGGTTTCTCCCGTGCGGGGATTCTGCCCCGTCACCGGCGGCACCTGGGCGGGATTGGGCAAGAAGTCCCTGATGCCGTCCAAGAGGGGCTGAATGCCCTTGTTGCGAAGGGCCGAACCACAGTAGGTGGGCACTCCCTTCAGGGCCAGGGTGGCCCGCTGGATACCGGCTTTCAGGGCCTCCGCGGTCAAGGGCTGCTCCGCCAGATAGACCTCCATGACCTCGTCGTCCACTTCCGCCACGGCCTCAACCAATGCCTCCCGGGCTTCTTCCGTCCGTTCCCGATAGTCCGCTGGAATATCCAGCTCGGCAAAGACCACGCCCAGAGTCTCTTCCTGCCAGCGGATGGCCTTCAGGTTCACCACGTCGATGACCCCCTGGAAGCGGTCTTCTTCCCCCCAGGGGATGGTGAGGACCAGGGGGTGCGCGCCCAATCTTTCCTGCAGCGACTTAACCGCCGCCCCAAAATTGGCGCCCATGCGGTCCATCTTGTTGATGAAGGCCAGCTTGGGCACCCGGTACTTGTCCGCCTGATGCCAGACGGTTTCGGATTGGGGCTCCACGCCGCTCACCGCATCGAAGACCCCGATAGCCCCGTCCAGCACCCTCAGCGACCGTTCCACTTCGATGGTAAAATCCACATGCCCGGGCGTGTCGATAATATTGACGACGCACCCTTTCCATTGGCAGGTAGTCACCGCCGCGGTGATGGTGATGCCCCGCTCCTGTTCTTCGGGCATCCAGTCCATGACCGCGGCCCCGTCGTGCACCTCCCCCATCTTGTGGGTGCGGCCGGTATAATAGAGGATGCGCTCCGTCAAAGTGGTCTTGCCGGCGTCGATGTGGGCGATGATGCCGATATTGCGAATGGCCTTGAGTCGGGGGGTAGTCACGGGGTACACTCCGAAATTAGCAACCTCGACTTTTGTAAATGAATTTCCCCTGACTTTCAAGCCTTAATATTCTAGAGCAGTACTTGAGGACCAATTATGCAATCAAATGGTGGCACAGGCGTCTCGCCTGTGCAGTTTTCGTAGAGTGCGTCTTACGCACCAAGAATGGCGCGTCGGACGCGCCATACGGAGCAAGATTATTCTGGGAAAAGCGTAACCGTCGGCAAGTCTTTCAAATCTTTCAAAGAAACCATGGCCACCCGGGAGGCGACCAGATCCAGGACCGCGAAGCTGAAGGTAGGATGCCGCTGTTCCTCCATGGTAAAAGCACCCGGCACGATGAGATAGGTGGTGTCCGGGTCCAGGCTCAGGCAGGCCTGGCGCGCCTGAAACTCCTCGGGACGCAGCGCGTCATTGCTATAGAGGATACGGCTGAAGGGCGGGGTAAAGCGGGTGACGCAGGGGACATGGGTATGTCCGTGGCAGGCTAAGAGCGGCGGGCGATAAGTATGGGGGCCGTGGCTATAAGCCCGGATGCGCTCATTGTAGTGGGTCCAGATAAAGGCCCGGGTATGGGCCAGAAAGACCCGGCCCGCCACCTCCAGGGCGATGGCGCAGCCGGTGGCCTCGGGCAGCTGCGGTCCGAAAACGTCGTACACCCAATAAAGCCGGTTTTCGGGGTCCATCGTGAGCCACGGCCGAAAGGGCTCCGGCTGACAGTCACCCAGGCAGGCCAGATGGTGCAGCCCCTGGCTCTGGAAAAAATCCAGCAACGCGGGAAGGCCGGCCTGGTAGGCATGCGTATCCGCCACCAGGGCCAGCCTTTCCATGATCTCTTGGGAAGCCACTAAGAAAGAATCAGGAAGCTTTACTTGGCCGGTTTGGGGCCACAGGCGTGCCCTTCGGTGCCTTTGAAGCGCTGCACCAGGCCGGCCAGATACTTAATGGCTTCTTCTTTGTCCTTATCAATGACGATGGCCTCAACCTGCATCTTTTCTTGTTCCGAAAATACGATCTGCTTTTCTGCCATAGCTTCTCACCTTAGTCCTGAGGTAATCACGGGCCGCAACGCAGCCTCTCGTGAAGTTGGAAAAAGCCGGCCACAAGCACCGGGTCAAAATGCCATCTCAGTGGGAGGGGAGCAGATGAACCACGATTCACCCGGCTCCCGGCCTCTCAACCATGCCCCGGAGGAGTGTCGGCGGCTTTGGGGCCGCAGGCGTGGCCCTCCACGGACTTGAATTTATGGACCAAGTCACCTAAGTACCGCAGGGCTTCGTCCCCGTCCTTGTCAATGAGGATACCCTCAACCTTCTGCTGCTCCTGATCCGAAAAGGTAATGACCATATCCGCAACCTCTCCTTTCATTTATTGCTCAGTGGACACAATTTAAGATCAAGGTATCGCGGTGTCAATAGAAAGGCGCGACATTTGCGTATTTGACGAAATCAGCGATAATAGAAACAGGCGCTCGCTTCCGCCAAAATTTCAGACCTAGAGCGCTTGCCAAACGTTTTTTCCGCTAATTCTCCTCTCCCCTTCTGGGAGAGGGTAGCGTGGAGGGTTAATAAGAAAAAACTTTGGCAATGAGTATAGTACCTATTCAGAGAAAATCGAGGCTGCCGGCGCCCGGCCTTCAGGCCCGGTTCCTGGCCTCCTTAATCCAATTTGCTTGAGGTAAGAAAGATGCCGAAATTATTCCGTGACCATAGCCTCCCGGCTCAATGCCCCTTCTGCCGCGCCCAGCTTCTGCGCCCGGCGGAGGTAGAGGGCGATCAATGGTACGAGCTTTCCGGCGGCTTCTGCGGCTGCGGCGCGGTTTTTGCCCTTGATCCCACCGCCAGAAACGGCGGCGCCGCGTTTTTGCAGGCCCTGCTCATGGCCGCGGGTGGCGACATGGACCGGGCCATGGGACTGAGCGAGGGCGAAGATTATGACTGCGGCTACGTCGAGAAATACAACTCCGAACTCCACCGCCTGGACCCCAACTCCTTCGGCACCCTGTACTGCGTCCGCCTGCGGAGCGGCGCCGCAGGTTCCTGATTTTGATAATCGAACCTTAAAACAAAAAAGATGAGCATGCCCATAAGGGCATGATATGTTGCAGGGCCATCTAGCCAAATGGGCAAAGCACGGCTGTCCCTTTGCCAACAGGTTTTGTTACTAAAGGACCTTATAGGAATCTGGTGACCGGAGTCACGATTCAAGACAATTTTATATTTTATTGGCGATTAACCCCTCTTCGCAGTCCGCCGATACCTAAAAGACCCAAGAGGCAACTGCCAAACATGAAAGCCGATGGCGGCAAAGGGACAACATAAGCATAACTCGTGATGGACACATCGGCATTACCAGCGAGAGTAAAGGCTATGGTCTCATCCAAAAAGGGGCGGCCGGTGATGGGTAAATTGGGTAAATAGCCAGTACCAGTAATAGATTCACTATAGTAGTGATCAAGTATATAAAAGTCTCCTATGCCCACTGAATCGTTCACCTGGAGAAAAGGCTGATTATATGGGCCAATAAGAAAATCATTAAATGGAAATGGAATATAAGGAGGAGTTACTGTAGCTCTTAAACCTGACTCTTTTCTTGTTGAACGCCAGACTGGGTATGTTTCTAAGGGGAAATGAAAAGCGAAAACGAATGATTGAGGGTTCGCGGTTGAGTTCGTCAGGTCAATATTGGATATAATGACCGCACCTATGGTTTTATAAGAGGGGTCCATAAAACCCGAAAGCTGAACCTGAAAATCTGCTGTGTTTAAAGTCCAGTTGCCCCCGGACCCAAAATCAAATGCATCTCCGCTCGGAGTAAGAGGGATGGTATATACATTCTCAATTAGGCCTCCCGGGAGTTGGGGAGGATAATGCGTAAAGCTTGCTGTCGGGATATCGGCCCATCCATTTGCAACCGAGCAAAGTACCGTGATTAAAACCAACATTAAGATTTTGATTTTTTTCATCTTTCACCTTCCTTACTCTGATTACCACACAATCAGTGTAATAGAAAAACTGCCCATTCCACGCATCCCGCCCCCCCCTTTTTTTCCTAAAGAAAACCCGTGGCTTTCCGTCCCACCCCCCCCCACATCCGGTTTAGCTTTTCCTAGGGTTTACATGATAGGCATACTTTATAAATAATGTCAATAAAAATTTACAAGAAAATAGTTTTATGCGGGCTGACAAACCATGCCATAGAATTTAGACATTTGCTGAAAGAGGGTTGGGACGAGGAAAAGCAGAAAATAGTTGAGGTGTAGCTAATTGTTATTTATAGAAGATTTTAAGGAAATCAAAAAGACCAGTCTATTTATTTGACATCTGGAAGTGCGCACTGGGTTCTAAACTAGACGGGATTCAGCTTAAAACCAACGCAGAATTGCTTACCAGGCCCGGAATTAGGTTAGGCCTTGAGCCTCAACTGTCCCGGCGCGCCAAGAATGCTGCCGGAATGTGGCTAACGTTCTTCCGCCCTCAAGTATCAAACGCATAATTTTGCTCTGTTTAAATAATTATTTATATATAATTATATATTTATTAACTTAAACGAGCTAATATAGGTCTTGAGAAAACCGATTTATAGCGTTTGCCAAAAGCTTTTTCCGTAATTAGGAGATACTTTAACACCCCAAATCCCCCCTAACCCCCCCTTTGGTAAAGGGGGAACTATAAGGAATTACTTATAAAGTCCCCCTTTGAAAAAGGGGGATTGAGGGGGATTTAAAAATCAGCCAGCGGCATAAATTTATGGCAAACGCTTTATCTCCAGATTTGGAGGTGTGACTTTGACGGACGCGAAGGAACACATTGCTGCGGCGATCATCAGGGCGCAAACCGATTTGGATCAGGCGTTATTAGACCTGGATAAGTTACCGCCCATCGACCGGGACTCGGTCGCCTTTGTGGCGCACGCCCTCAATAACTTTCTGACCGTCACCGAAGTAACTATCGAATTTCTCATGTTGTCCCTGGCAGACCATCCCGACCCCGCCATCGGTGTTTGGCTTGGAAATTTACAACATGCCACCAACTTGATGACTCGAACCGTAAGCCAGTTGATAAATACCACGATTACTTCTGAGACCAAGCTTCGGTTTGAGAAAGTGGATGCATTCCTCGGGGTTCGGAGGATCTGCAATTATTATCAATCCAAAGCCGCTGAGAAACAGCTCCGCCTTATCTGCGGCCCCTTCATCGAGTTGCCGCCGGTTTGGACTGATCGTGTCGCCGCCGGCGCGGTTCTGGACAACCTGCTTTCGAACGCCTTGAAGTTTTCCCCACCCGGTAAAAATGTTCATATATCCTTACATAACGAGCAGGACAGCATCGTCTGCAGGGTATGTGACGAAGGACCTGGCCTCAGTCCGGAGGAACAGGCGCAATTGTTTCAGCGCGGGGTCCGGCTCAGCCCTGTCCCCACCGGAGGTGAGCCCTCATCCGGCTACGGCCTGGCAGTCGCCAAGGAATTGGTGGAGCAACTGGGTGGGTCAATCTGGTGTGAGAGTGAACCGGGCAAGGGGTCGTGCTTTTCGGTTCGCCTGCCTGCTTATCAAGAACAGCTTCATGGTCCAGAAATCAGTTGACAGGTTCGGACAGGTTCAATATATAAACTACAAGAGTTATGACAGGCCAAGCCACCCAGACTCAACTGGGTGGTTTTTTATTTTCTTAGGGGCGGTCTGATGCGCTTGGTGATGATCGACAACTACGACTCCTTCACCTATAACCTGGTCCAACTTTTCTACGAGTTCGACCTGGAGGTCCTGGTCTTCCGCCACGACGACATCGACCTGGACGGGATTGCCGTCCTCAAACCGGACTGGCTCTGTATCTCTCCGGGCCCCAAGGCCCCGGACCAGGCGGGGATCAGTAAGGCGGCCATCGCCCATTTTTATCGCGCCATCCCCATCTTAGGGGTCTGCCTGGGACACCAGGCCTTAAACGAAGTCTTCGGCGGCGCCACCGTCAAGGCCCCCATACCGGTGCACGGCAAACGCCATCAGGTGTTTCATAGGGGCCAGGGGGTCTTCAAAGGCTTACCTTCGCCCTTTCCGGCCGCGCGTTATCACTCCCTCATGGCGCACCCCACCTCCCCGGACCTGGAGGTCACCGCCTGGACCGAGGACGGCGTCATCATGGGCCTGAAGCACCGCCACTTTCCCCTCCACGGGGTCCAGTTCCACCCGGAATCCTTCCTCACCAGCCACGGCCACACCCTGGCCGCGAATTTCCTGGAGGAAAGGCCAGGTGGGGGAGGGGCTAAGGGCGTGAGCCTACTCATTCCCCCAAACCCCTATCCCCAACCCCTTATAGGGGGATGAGAGCAGTAGTGTCCGGCAAGGTTTTTGCTATAAATAGACGAGAAAATGATTTCTTAAAAGAGGCCATTACCTAACTTCCAGATTTTTAATGTATTTTCCCTCTCCCCCAATGGGGGAGAGGGCAGGGTGAGGGGGAAGTGAATCGCAGACGAAGCCACCCCTCACCCTAACCCTCTCCCCCTCGAAGGGGAGAGGGGATTTTGGTGGCACAGGCTTTCCAGCCTGTGCGGCCGCAGGCTTAAGCTGCGGCTACCTTTTGATATTCTGATGGGGAACGGTCTTTGCAAAATGCTTGCCGGACACTACTGGGATGAGAGGGGAGTTTGAGGGGAGGGCGGGGGACACTTACGAAAACGTTCCCCGGTCCTCCCCTCAAAAACTGCTTCTGGAGCAAATTATGATCGGCCGGGTAGTCGATATAGAGGTCAAGCCCTACGAGCCGCCACCGGGGGTTGCCGGCCTGGCGGCGCTCTTCGGCGCTGTGCGGCAGCGCGCTTATGCCATGTTGCTCTTAAGCGGCGGGGACCTGGACTGCGCCGGTCATTCCCTCATGGGCTGGGACCCGTACCTGGTCCTCCGGGCCAAAGGCCGCCGGGTTACGGTGCAGCAGAACGGCGACACCCGGGTCCTTGATGCCAACCCCTTTGACGTGCTTGCCGAAGTGATGGGGGCGCTGGAGTTGCCGGGGGATACCCCGCTGGCCCCCATGGCCGCGGGCGCCCTGGGGTTTCTGGCTTATGACCTGAAAAACCATCTGGAGCGCCTGCCCGCCACCGCGGTGGACGACCTGCACTTACCCGAAATGGTCTTCGCCTTCCCCCGGAGGCTCATAGTCCATGATCGCCGGGCCGGGCGCTTCCATCAGGTCGGCATCACCCATGAAGACGTGAAGGGGAGGCGTACAGCCTCACCTGAGCCCCTGGCCTGGCCACCGGCCACGCCCGTGGGCCCCTACCGGGTGGGCCAGCCCCAAAGCAACTTTACCCGGGACGCCTACTTGAAAGCCCTCACCCGCATCCGGGAGTACATCAGTAATGGCGACGTCTACCAGGTCAATTTAACCCAGCGCTTTTCTTTCCCGCTGTCCGGGGAGCCGTATTATCTATTCCAGCGCCTCTTCCAATTAAATCCCGCCCCCTTTTATGCCTATCTCCACTGTGATGATTTTCAGATACTATCCACTTCCATGGAGCGCTTTCTCTACCGGAGGGGGGATTATCTCGAGACCCGGCCCATCAAAGGCACCCGCCCCCGGGGCGCCACCCCGGCCGCGGACGCCGAGTTGCGCCGGGAGTTGGCCGCGAGCTTGAAGGACGACGCCGAACTGTCCATGATCGTGGACCTGTTACGCAACGACCTGGGCAAGGTCTGCCTCCCCCGCACCGTGCAGGTCACGGAGCACAAACGCCTGGAAGCCTACCAGAATGTCTACCACCTGGTATCCATTGTCACCGGCGAGCTCCGCCCCGAATGCACCGCGGTGGATATTTTGCGGGCCACCTTTCCCGGGGGCTCCATCACCGGCTGCCCCAAGATTCGGGCCATGGAGATCATCGACGAGTTGGAGCCCCATGTGCGCCACGTCTACTGCGGGGCCATCGGCTACCTGGGGCTGCACCGCAACCTGGACTTGAACGTGGCCATCCGCACCGCCATCGTCTCCCAAGGCCAGGGCCATTTCGCGGTAGGCGGCGGCGTGGTCTATGACTCCATCGCAGCAGACGAATACGAAGAAACCCTCCACAAGGGCCGCACCCTATTCCGCCTTATCGAGGGCGACTTGTAAGAGCTTGAAGAATAGGCAGGTTTGTGAATAATGAAGGAACCGCTGATTGCCGAGGCGTTTTTATTCCCCCTTTGTAAAAGGGGGGTAGGGGGGATTTGCTTAACTATCTGATAAAAATATAATTCCTTCATTCCAAAAAGGGATTGTAAGTTCCTATTTCCCGAGGCTAAGTGCAAGGGCAACCGTAATGAATGAAACGGACCTCCAATTCATCTGGCTCAATGACGACCTGCTGCCCCTGGCCCAGGCCCACATATCGGTGAACGACCGGGGTTTCCAGTTCGGGGACGGCCTGTTTGAAACCCTGCGCGCGGACTCAGGCCGGGTGCAGTTTCTTAACGAGCACCTGGAGCGTCTCAAGTCATCTGCCCAGGCTTTTCGTCTGCCGTTTCCCGCCGAACTCCCCTGGGAAGAGCGTCTAGGCCGGTTGCTCACGGCCAACAGCCTGACCCAGGGACCGGCCCGGATAAAAATCCTGCTCACTCGGGGAATCGCGCCCGGTCTGGGCCTGCCGGAGGACTGCCGGCCCACCCTGGTCATCTGGGCCCACCCTTATACCCCTCCCACCCCGGCCGAATACGCCGCGGGCTGGGCGGTAGCGGTCTTCCCTGAAGGCCGCTCCACCTTCGTAGGCCGCCACAAGAGCCTCAACTACCTCTTCTACCTGGCAGCCCGGCAGTACGCCCTGGACCACGGGGCTCAAGAGGCCCTTATCCTGGAGGCCGATGGCCTGGTCTCCGAAGGCGCCGCCACCAGCCTGGTCTACCTTCATCAGGGGCAATTTTATACCCCAGAAGCCTTAAGCTCCCTTCCCGGCATCACCCTGGCGGTGCTGCGCCGGGGCTTAAGCGCCCGGGGCCGGACCCTTTCTGCCCGTCCCACCAGCGTCGCTCAGCTTCAAGCGGCCGACGGCCTCTGGCTGGCCAACTCCCTCATGGGCCTCATGCCGGTGGCCGCCATCGACGGCACGCCGCTCACTATCAGCGCCGCTACATCATTTCTTCAAGAGCTTCTGGAAGCCACATAAGTACAGGATCGAAGGTTTTCCTTATTAACTAACACCTGACACCTGAAACCTGTCTTTAATCATCCCCCCATCCTTTCCAACACCCGGCGCAACTGCTCGCCGGTCTTCTCCATGTCACCGGGCTGGTAGTCCCCTTGGGGAAAGAGTTGCAGGCCGTCGCTGTGGTAGCGGGGGATGACGTGTAGATGCGCATGGAACACCACCTGCCCCGCGGCCTCGAAATTGTTCATGTGGACGTTGAATCCCGGGGCCTGTAACGTGGCCTGCAGGGCCTGGGCCACCTGCCGGCAGACCTGGCCCATCTCCATCCAGAGGCCATCCGGCAGCTCCAACAGGTTCTGGTGATGCGCCTTGGGGATGACCAGGGTGTGCCCATAGTGCACCGGCGCGATATCCAGAAAGGCCAAGGCCGTAGGCGTCTCCAGGATGCGCACCGCCGGCATCTCCCCCGCCGCTATCCGGCAAAAAATGCAGTCTCGCATTACTATCCTTTCATCGGTAATCTGTCTCTGGAAGTTTAGTTCCTTGTCATTATAGCCGAAAAATAGTATGTATGTCCGCACTTCACCAAGGTTCTTTTTTAGCCAGGGCCGCGGAACCCAGAGTAATGACCGCCATAACCATCCAAGAGATCGAGGCCGCGAGAGTGCGGCAGGCCGGAGTGGTCCTTCGCACTCCCCTCATCTACTCCCATACCTTGAGCCGGGTCAGTGGCCGGGAAGTCTTCCTGAAACTGGAAAACCTCCAGACCACCGGTTCCTTCAAGTTGCGGGGGGCCATCAACCGCCTGACCCTGCTCAAAGAACGGGGGGAAGGCGCCCGCGTGGTGGCCGCCTCCGCAGGCAACCACGGCCAGGGCGTGGCCTTCGCTGCGGCCCACCTGAATCTGCCGGCGACCATCGTCATGCCTCAGGGGGCCTCTATCTCCAAGCAACTGGCCACCCGGGGTTATGGCGCCGAAGTGCTCCTCCATGGCCGGGACCTGGGGGAGGCCCTGACTCGGGCCCAGGAACTGGTGGCTCAGGGGTACACCTTCATTCACCCCTATGACGACCCCGAAGTGATTGCCGGGCAGGGCACTCTGGGACTCGAGATCATCGAGGACTTGCCCGAAGTGGAAACCGTGGTGGTGCCGGTGGGAGGCGGTGGCCTGGCCGCAGGTGTGGCCGTGGCCTTAAAGGCGTGCAAACCCCAGGTGCGTCTCATCGGCGTCCAGACGGCCCAGGTGCCTTCCCTGGCCGCGGCCTTGCAGGCGGGCGCCCCCACCCCGGTGCCGTCCCGCCCCACCCTGGCCGACGGCATTAACGTCCCCCTCATTGGCCGCCACCCCTTCCCCGTCTTGCAGCAGCACTTGAGCGAAGTGGTGCAGGTTTCGGAGCAGGAAATCGTCCAGGCGCTGCTCCTTTTGCTGGAGAGGAAAAAAGTCCTGGCCGAAGGGGCGGGCGCGGTGGCCGCGGCGGCTTTGCTGGGCCCCCTGGCGGGCCGGGACCTGGGCCGCCGGGTGGTCCTGCTGGTGAGCGGCGGCAATATCGACATCCCCCTGCTGGAGCGGGTGGTGCCCCGGGCCTTGCTGGCCAAACGCCGCCTCTTGACCCTGAGGGTGGCCCTCCCCGATTCCCCCGGCTCTTTAGGCCGGCTCACCAGCCTGTTGGGTGAACAGGGTGCCAACATCCTCCATCTCTTCCACGACCGCCTGGCCCAGGAACTGCCCCTGGATCACACCCGGGTGGAACTCAACCTGGAAACCCGTGGCCCGGAACACGGCGACACGGTCCTCAAGGCCCTGCAGGAGGCGGGCTATAAAGTTGAAGAAAAGCCTTAAAGACGGAGCCCCCTGCAAAACTTGTAATATAGGATAGCCGCAGGCTTTAGCCAACGCTTGTCTAGGCAGCCTCAACTTGAATTTTGATAGAGGCTCGACGGTTCTCTATCTTTTTCTGTTGTATCCTCAAAAATCCAAACCTGTCCGCAACCTTGGCAGGTTAGCGACGCCTGAAAAGGATAACATGTTGATCCTATCGGCAATCCTTTGGAATTTTTGATAAGTTTTGCTGGTGGCAAGAAACCGGCAGCTAATGCACCTATGTTATTTTTCTAACAATTCTTGCGGCATAATCAAGAGTGAGTGCGCAGTGAGCGATTGAACCTGACCTGCTGGCAAGCCATGAACCATAAAAGCGGGTGTATAGGCTTTCCAGCCTGTGCGGGTTAACATTTTTCTAGATAGCATAATGAACACTAGAAACTTATCTATAATGCATCAATTTCCCCGTACTTCTCAAAATAGCTGGTTTGTGAAAATCTCTCCTCAAAAATATTCCTCTAATTGAGATTGTATGCTAAGGTACTCCTTCAAGAAGGGGTTTATATGCATTTATTCAATAAAGATTTTTTTCATAATATAAATTTGTTATTAAAACCGAAGCTTCTTCTGCCTTCGTATGAGATTAATGATATTAATACGTTGTATGATTTGCTTCCCAATCTTAAGAATGTTCGTGGGATAATATTTGATGTAGATCAAACTCTTATTGGTTTTAATAGAAATACGATTGATAAGAATACTGAAATGATCATACATTATTTTAGTTCAAAGTATAAATGTTGCTTTTTATCTAATTATCCAAATCAGACATATGCAGATATTCGGCTCAGAAATATCGAGAGACAAATCGGAATTCCAATGATCAGAAGCAAGTATAAGAAACCTGATCCTTTAGCGTTTAAAGAAGCACTATATGCTCTTGGGACAAATGTTAACAATACCGTAGTTATAGGTGATCGTATCCTAACTGATATTATAGGGGCTAATAATATTGGAATGATATCAATTTTAGTTAAGCCTATAAACTGGAAACTAGATCCAGTACTGATGGTAACTATCCCAAGGATTTTTGAACAAATACTGGTCAAAATTATAAAATATTTCGTTAATATTAATAAAAATGAAATTAAATAGATTTAGACACATATATTCATTTCTAAACCATCCAATTACAAAAATTATTGGATTGTTTGCCGCATTATGTTCTCTCATTGTAACGCTCCCAAGAATTGTTAAAAAGATAAATACCATCTTTGGTATTGGTTCGATTACTGAGATTCCTCCTTATTTTTTATTATTTTTCCTTGTTTGTATATATATTTACAGATCGATCAGCTTGAAATCTATAAAATTCATTCCAACTATAGCAACTACTTTTAGGTTTATTTTTGCTGCTATATTTATTGCTTATATATTTTATCTTGAATATCTCGGCACTAGTAATCCTTTTTTAGTAATAATTAGTTTCTTTTATCTTATTTATTGTCTTGTTTTAACAAGTTGGTTTAAAAGTCCAACATATGCTGATGGAAGGGTTGCAAGAACTATTATTGATATAATATTTTCTTTTATTTTTTGCGTTTTTTGTGGTGATCCTTTCTTTATTTTTTATTTACTATTATTTATCCCTATATGTGTAATATCGCGATATAATTCAGATATTGAAATATACTCTTGTATTTTTCTTACTGGAATTTTCTACATTTTATCAATCTCTTTAAATTATAGATTGTTTCATGTTATTAGTATTCCAGAAACTGTTAGAGCATTTAGCATCCAAATTGATAATTATAATAATATTGAATGGTTCATAAAAAGATATTATATTGAAATTCCAATATTGATATTAGTTGGTTCTATTTTTGCTGTAGAAAGAAGAAAAGAATTTAATCATAAAAAATTAATGGAGGACATATCTGAATGCCTTGATAAGAAAACATGTATAACCTCAATTATACAAATATTATGTGAAAGATTAAATATCGAATTAGGTTTAATAATTTGCAAGGATGGTCAACGCACATTTATATCGCATGGATATTCAATGAATGAAAAAACTTCGTTGCCAAAGACAGAATTTGCAAATTTAAACAACATGAGTATATTTAATGCCATATTAATAAAAAGTTCTACAGTGGGAATCAATGATGGTATTAATCATGAATTGAGGAGTGAACTTATTAATAGTAAGCATGAATATGAAGGTTTAATTCGGGAGGCCATATATACAACATATATATGTACTTCTATTTCTAATACAGAACCTCGATATTATTTTATCATCTTTAACAAATTAACAAGAAATAGGAGATTTCTTCGTAGATTCACTGATAGAGATAAACAAATAGTAAGAACAGTGGGGCCATTAATATTTAGGTGTATCAATGACCTAACTATTTAAAACTTTTTATAGATAACCCAATCCATAGATAGACCTTTATACCACGCCGTGATAACAAAGAAACTTATTTTATCCGCAAGTTTTCCTGCCTGATTTTCATTAATTGGGCAAATCTTTTGATGGGTTGGGTTTGAGTTGCGCTTGTAATAGCTAATTACTGCTATTCATGTGTTGGCAGGCAAGGAAAAATGAATATTCAATATGGTATCATTATATTATGTCAAAATTATTTTCCGTAATGGAGAATGATCTAAAACCTAAATTTCTTCTGACCCTCCTTTGGGAACGTTAAGGAATTACTTCTAAAGTCCCCCTTTGCCAAAGGGGGATTTAAGGGGGATTTAAAAATCAGCCAGCAGTATGAATTTATGGCAAACGCTAGAATCCTCCCACGCCATCGTTTATGGCGTGGTTGCAAGTGATCCTGACCCCTTCAAAAGCCTGTCACCTTTCTCATCCTTGCTGGATGCCCTCCCAGTCCCCAGTTTATGCTGTCTCCATGCCTTGCCGGGATAAAAGCGGCTCACTGCTGGCCAACCTGAGGGAAATCGGCAGGCGCAAGCCGCCCCGCCTGTACCGCGTCCCGGCACGGGGATGCCAGCCCATCATTAATTTATTGATATTAATGACTAAATTATGCGAAAGTCGGATTATTACCCTGGGACAGGCGCGGGACAAGCGCGTGACAACCTTGGCACTGCCTCGACCGGAACGCGCTTTCATGCGGGTTTAGGCCGGGTATATGGCGAGGGTACCTTGGCAATGTCCCGGCACATGTGCCGGATTTGCCCTTCAAATCAGCCCGCGCCCGGATATTTCCAGCGATTTTTTGGGTAGTTTTGAGGGGAAAAAGCGCATTTAAAGAGCGTTTTTCTCTATCATTTTGAACAAAACGCCGGCTGTAATTATGTTACTATCCGGAAACAGCTTTAAATCAAATACCTTACCAAAGGAGGACTTTGAAGGCCGTCGCATTTTTAAACGTTTTCGGATGAGCACTTACTTGTTAGAATATGAGAAACTTCGCTGCGCTCAGCCTGACCATTCTTATCGAACGCAGGTTGAAATGACTTGTCATGGGCTCCGTCGGCTCTTAACCTCCTGAATGGCGGACCGCCTGACTGGCTAATCTATAAGGTCTATTCCCAAAGAAAAAATGGAAAAATTAGAAATCGAAAACGGCAAACAGGAAACCCCAACCATGGCCATTTCCGCCCGCATCAGAGCTGCAATGCAAAACTCCTCCTGGATCAGGCGCATGTTCGAAGAGGGCGCTGAACTCAAGGCTCGCCTGGGGCCGGACCGGGTCTATGATTTCACCCTGGGCAATCCCGATTTGGAGCCGCCGCCCCGGCTCAAAGAGGAACTGGTCAAAGTGGCCGCGGACCTGCGTCCCGGCCTACACAGTTATATGCCCAACGCCGGGCTCCTTAATACCCGTCAGGCCCTGGCTGACATGCTCTGCCGGCACCACGGCCTGGAATTCAAGGCCCAGGACCTGATCCTCACCTGCGGGGCCGCCGGCGGGCTCAACGTCGTCCTCAAGGCCTTGCTGGACCCGGGGGATGAAGTCCTGATTCTGGCCCCCTATTTTCCCGAATACCTGTTTTATGCCGATAACCACGGCGGCATTGCCCGGGTGGTGGAAACGGACGAGAACTTTGAGATCGATCTGTACCGCCTGGGTGAGGCCTTAAGCCCCCGGACCCGGGCGGTGATCATCAATTCCCCCAATAACCCCACCGGCCAGATGTACGACGCCGCCACCTTGAAAGAGTTGGGGCGGTTTTTGGCCCACCACGCCGGGCGCCACGGCCGGCCGGTTTACCTGGTCGCGGATGAGCCTTACCGGCACATAGTCTATGACGGCATGGAGGTCCCCAGCGTCTTTGCGGCCTACCCCAACACCCTGCTGGTCACCTCATTTTCCAAGGACCTGTCCATCCCCGGGGAGCGCCTGGGCTATATCGCCGTGAGCCCCAAGGCCACCGGCCGCGGTGAACTGGAAGGCGCCATGGTGCTGGCCAACCGCATCCTGGGATTTGTCAACGCCCCGGCCTTGATGCAGCGGCTGGTAGCGAACTTGACCGAAGTGACGTTGGATATCACCCCTTACGCCCGGCGCCGGGACCTCCTCTGCGACCTCCTCGCCGGCGCGGGCTATAAATTCCTCAAGCCCAAGGGCGCCTTCTATCTCTTCCCCCAGGCCCCCGGCGGGGATGACTTAAGCTTCGTGGCGGCCCTCAAGGAAGAAAATATTTTGGCGGTGCCGGGGCGAGGTTTTGGCCGGGCCGGCTATTTCCGCCTGGCCTTCTGCGTGCCTGAGCAGGTCATCCAGGCCGCAGCCCCCGGTTTTGCCCGGACTAAACAAAAATTGGTGGGATAATTTTTTGACTGAAATTTGATAGCTTCGTAAAAAGTCAAAAATTCCCTCCCCCTTGATGGAGGAGGGTTAGGGTGGGGGTGAAATAATCCGTCTTCGACCAGTTATTTTCCCCCTTAATCCGCTTAACCAGGGGGAAAATGACTTTTTACGAGTTCATCAAAACTGAAAACCGAAAACAGGTGCGGTGTCTCATGGCCAAACGCCCCAAGTTGCCCCGGCCGGTGCCGGTCAAAGAGGTGGTCCAGGGGATTTTGTCCCCCGGCGACAAAGACGACCTGGAACTGCGCCAGCATATCCGTCGGGTCTGGGAAAAGGCGATCCCGGCCGCGCTCTTGGCGCATTCCCGGCTGGTGGACCTGCGCCGCAAGGAACTCTGGGTGGAAGTCAGCGACAGCCCCTGGAGCCAGGAACTGCAATTCCTGAAGCCGAAAATCCTGGCAGCCCTGGAGCAAGCCCTGGGACCCGGCAAGGTCAAAGACCTGCGGGTCCGGATAGGGCAGTTCTCATAGATCCCCCAAAAAAAAAATCTCAATCAGTCCTAAAGAAATTCCCTAATCCATCCGAATAAAGCTTTAACGCCGTTTTCCCTTTTAGATACTGGCGTAGGATAGCCGCTCTCGGCTGTCCACACTTCAGTTAAGCGCAGGCGAGGGCGTCTGCGCTACATTTTGACTAAAGGGAGCGGTACGTGAGACTTTCGCAGAGGGTTCACAACTAATTCAAAAAGATAATAAAATTTGATATTATAAATTTAATACAAAAAAATAAAATCAGTAAGCACCATCAAAGTTTGTTCATCTCGAACCCAGTGACCGCTCAGTTACGCCGTTGCCATGGAGTGATGGGTGCCCATGACCAGAATAGTAAAAAAGTCACCGCTTACGATCCTGCTGGTGGAAGACGATCCCTTGATTCGGGATCTATGCCGGGAACTGCTGGAACACCTGGGATACCGGGTGGAGACCGCGGGGGACGGCACTGAAGCCCTGAACAAGTACAAAAGACTGGAGCAGGTTGACCTGGTGGTTTTGGATTATTACCTGCCGGACAAGAATGGCCGCCAGGTTCTCAAGGATTTCAAGGCCCTGGACGCCAGGGCCCGGGTGCTGATGGCGTCGGGATTCTTTTCTTTTCAGGAGGCTGCGGCGCTCAAGGATGAAGGCGCCCTGGGGTTGATTTATAAGCCGTACCGGTTGACTGATCTGGAGCGCCGGATTCAGGCGGTGTTGAAGGGCCGGTCGGGGTTTTAGCGGCCGCCGGCTGGTTCTGCCGGTCAAACCTGAGCAATACTGCGCCAACGCGGGTGAGGCAAGCAGCTTCCCGCCAGTCCGGGCCCAAGAGGTTGGCGGCGAACTGGCGCAGAAAATTCAGGTCCGGAATGTGGGAGGCAATGAGCCAGAGCCTCTGGGGAGAGGCTCCGTCTGACTCCGTAGTGTCCAGCCCCTTTTCTATGCAGGATTGACCCCAACAGACCCCGGCAGCTGGTCCCCGGTAATAGTATTTGAAGGGCGCCACCGCAAAATAATAGACGTAAACCAGATCCCGGGGTTTGAGGTTGGCTTCCAGGTGGGTCACCAGGGGTTGGATCTCTTCCCGGTTATTGAGGGGATAAAGGTTTTCACGGAGCCCGGCCCGCGGGTTGAGGGCCACCAGGAACGCTACGGTCAGGACCAGGGCCAGCCAGCGTTGGCGCCGATGCCAGAGCCAGGCGAACACAGCCCAACTCCCTGCCGCTACGGTCAGATAGAGAAACGGGGCGCTGAACAACATCAGGCGGTTGCCGCCGTAGTGGGCCATGAACGGATAACGGTGCAGGCAGGCGGCCCCGAAGGCCAGCAGCAGCGGCCCCGCCAAGTACCATAAGAACTTACCACGGTTCTGGTGGATTAACGCGACCACGCCGGCCGCCAGCAAAACCGGCCCCCAGAATACCCCCCACTCACCCAGGAAATACCAGAAATAGCGGTAGAGAGCTGGCCCCAGCCATTTAAAAAATGGCGCCACCCCGGAAAGATTCGGGAAGTCCTGGGCCCAATACGCCATCAGTCCGGGGTCTATCTCCCGCCGAAAAAACACGATATAGTAGATGGCGAAGGCCAGGACCCAGGCCCCGCCCACCAGGGCCAGACGGCCTCTATGGCCCGGGGGCAGGGCGGCCCACAAGACCACCCCCACTACCGGCAAGGTGAAAATCAGGGCGTGCGAAAAGCCCAAACCAACTACCCCAGCCAGGGCCAGGACCAGCCAGCCTCGCTCACCCTGGGAGGTTCGCAGACGTTCCGCCAGCCAAACCGCCAGGATGGCAAAAAAGGCGTCCCCGCTATACTGCTTGAGTTCCTTGGAATAGTAGACCATGATGGGGGAGAAGGCCACTGCGGCCAGGGCCAGCAGCGCGGCCGGACCTTCCAAGAGAGCACGGCCGAGCCGCCAGACGACCACAAGGGTGCCGACGCCAAACAGAAAGGAGAGCCCCCGGAGCACCAGTTCACTGTGGCCCCAGAGCTGCACCGCGCCCCACACGCTCAGCAAATAAAAGGGCGGGGTGGACTGCCTCGCGGCCAGGGCGGCCAGGGCGCTGGGCTGCATGGCCGCCAGAGCCAACCAGGCCTCATCGGTCCACAGGTCCCGGCCCCCCAAGTCATAGAGACGGAAATAGACCGCCACACCAAAGAGGATAATCAGGGCCGCCCAGGTGGCGTTAATGGGTAGACGATAAGTGCTCTTGATCAACTTACTTGCCGGGCAGTGGGAGATATAGTAAGCAATTAATATCGAACGTTATTAATATACAATTTTTTTGTCATATTTGATAGATTTGCTAAAAAACGGTACTCTTTTCCCTGGTATTAAATAGGAAAATCGGCATCTTGCAAAGAATAAAGAATTAGGAGAAGGAAGGGCTAGAGGTCGGATGCTGACATTAGCCACCTTGGGCCATGTATGTCGGAGGTGATCATGGAC
This sequence comes from Desulfobaccales bacterium, assembly GCA_041648175.1. Classification (NCBI taxonomy): domain Bacteria; kingdom Pseudomonadati; phylum Thermodesulfobacteriota; class Desulfobaccia; order Desulfobaccales; species Desulfobaccales bacterium. The sequence goes on from JBAZPO010000009.1 coordinate 47,106, forward strand.
GGAGGAAAGCAAGGAGCGGCCTTTCTTGAGCAATTCAGGGATTTTCTCAGGTTTCTCCAAAGCCTTTGGGGCCTCCTGGGAAGCATCTCCGTCTTATTTCCCCTTTCCAACGCCTTCACCAAGCTCATCCCGCTGGAAAACATGGCCAATGATGGCAGCTATAGGATACTCTCCCCCGATCTGATTACCGCCCTCGCCACCCTCGTCACGCTGTTTGTCATTTTAGACACCTTCAGCAAGCGTATGTTAATCTTCGGATCAGCCCTGCGGCGTCAAGCCTGGAAGGCGTTTGCATTCGGTTTCCTTATGTTGATAACTTATCTTGCTCTTTACTTCTTCCCTCGCTGGGACACAATAATTCGTTGGGAGTCGGGAGACCCGAAACATTTGATTTTTGAAATCCCCATGATGCTCTGCTACTGCGCATTCTTTGCCGGCATAACCAAGGCCTTTATGCTCATGGGAATGCTGGAATATTTTAAAAAGCCTGATTCTCCAGACTCACCCTCGGAACCTTGAATTTGGACAGCAACTCGCTTCCGCTTTTCCATTGGCCTCCCCCGGTGCTCCCCGGGGACCTGGTGGCCGTGGCGGCCCCGGCCAGCCAGGTCAGCCGGGCTCCCTGGGAAGCCGGGATGCGGATCCTCCGGGATTGGGGCTTTCAGGTGCGCTGCGGTCCGGAGGTTTTAGAACCCCGCCAATATGGGGTGGCTACCGATAAGTTGGTGGCCCGGCGTTTTGAGGAACTCTGGCTGGACCCGGAAGTCAAGGCCGTCATCGGGGTCAGAGGAGGCTATGGCTCCCTCAAGGTGCTGCCATACCTGAATCTTGCCGCGCTTAAGACTGCCCCCAAGCGGCTGGTAGGTTTCAGCGACCTCACCAATCTCCTCTGGGACCTGCACCGGCGTTTGAAGCTGGTGACCTTTCACGGCCCCGTGGTGGCCCAGCTCCCCGAGCTGACCACCGCGGCCCGTGAAAATTTCTATGCCTGGCTTACAGCGATGGGTCCGCAAGCCATAACCTACAAAAACCTTACCGTGCTCCACCCCGGCGCAGCCGTTGGTCCCCTGGCCGGCGGCAACCTTACCACCCTGTGCCACCTGGTGGGTACCCCCTACGCTCCGCAATTTAACGGTTACCTGGTCTTTCTGGAAGACCATAGCGAAGCCCTGTACCGCCTGGACCGCATGCTCCACCACCTGCTCCTGGCCGGGGTCCTGGACGGCGTCCGGGGAGTAGTGTTAGGGGCCTTTAGCAACTGCGGCTCCCAAGACGGCCTCCTGGAGGTCTTCACCACGGCCCTGGCGTCCCTTAAGGTGCCGGTGCTGGCGGACTTCCCGGTGGGCCACCAGCCGGATAACCACACCCTGCCTTTAGGGGCTCGGGCGCGCCTGGATGCCGACTCCGCCTCCTTGATTCTCCTGGCCTAACTCCTGCGTTGTTCCGCAGTCCTCCCGCCCAGCAAGCCACCCTGGTCTTTTAAATTTTATAATATAAATGCCCAGCTGTTCCCATTGACAAGCGCTTTTTGGGCCTTATGTTTTTGGTAAACCCCATCTCTGTGAGGAGGAGTTATGGCTGAAAAAGTATATACCTGTAAAACCTGTGGGGCAGTGGCGACGGAAAAGGGCCATCTATGTGCCCCTATTGAAGAAATGGCCACTTGTGCCTATTGCAGCAAACAGGTACCCCATGCCAAACATTATTGCAAGGGCAAGATGGAAGACCTGAAATATGTGTGCGAGCAGTGTGGCCGGCTGGCGCCTTCCGAAGATTTGCTTTGTAAACCCAGCAAAGTGCCGGCAGTCTGAGGGCCGGTTCAACCCATTTCCCTATACCCATTACCGCATCTCCATACCCGAGGGGTTGAGAATTTCTCCGTTCTCAGCCCCTTACCTTTTCAGGTCAGGTAGGAGTGCAGACCGGTAAGCAGGAAGCTGACGCCGAAGTAGGTGAACAATACCGCCATAAACCCCAGCACCGCCAGCCAGGCGATGCGGTGTCCCTGCCAGCCCTTCAGGAGCCTGGCATGGAGTAAGGCCGCATAAATAAACCAGGTGATCAGCGACCAGGTCTCCTTGGGGTCCCAACTCCAGTAGCGCCCCCAGGCGGTTTCCGCCCACACCGCACCGGTGACAATTCCCAGGGTCAGCAGCAGAAATCCCAATACGGTGGTGCGGTAGATAAGGCTGTCCAGAGCGGGCAAAGGCGGCAGAGCAGGCCGGGGCCGCCGCTCCTGGATCAAATAAAGGATGGCGCTCCCGAAGGCCAGAGCAAAGGCGGCGTAGCCCAAAAAGCAGGTCACCACATGGACGAGCAGCCAGTTGCTCTTTAAGGCAGGCATCAGGGGTTTGATGTGGCTGTCTACCCCGAAAGAGGCATAGGCCAAAAGGAGAGTGGAGAGCACGGCGATCAGGGCACCCAGGTAGCCCTTGAGGTAGCGCCGGAAGGCCAGCAGGCTCAACACCGGCAGACACCAGGCAAAGAAGATCAGGGACTCATAGAAATTAGACAACGGGGCGTGCAGGGTGATAAGCCGCAGTTTTTCGGCTAAAGCTGCCGTCGGGGAATGTTCCAGCGCCAGTTGGTAGTTTTCGATCCAGCGGCCGATGAGGCCAACGGTCTGGATTCCCAGCCCCAGCCAGAGCACGTTCCGGCCCGCGGCTTGCAAGCGGGACGACGACCACAACTCCTCCATCAGAAACAGGATAGCCACCAATAAATAGACCAGCATGACGAGGCCGAAGATCTGGCTGATCATGACGGAGTCCCTCGCTTCAACTCCATAAGGAGCCGTTCCTGGCGGGCGGCGAATTCTTCTCGCTGGCGGGGACTGGCCCCCAGCAGGCGCGCTTGCCATCGCCTTTTAGGGGTTTTAGCCAAGACCAGGGCCCAGCGCTCCGTTGGCCGGAAAAAGGCCAGATACAGCCCGGGCAGAAACAAGAGAAAGCCGGCGTACACCCACCAGACCCCGGGATCATGCTTGACCTGGAAAACCGAATAATACCTCAAAGGGACGGACTCTACGGTGAACCGATAGGGGCCGGGTTGCTCGCCCAACTCGGGATGGTCTTTGAGTGCCCAAAATACCTGAGGATGACCGCCGCCGGGACTATAAGCCATAAGCACCGCCGGGCCGTAGCCCTGAAAGTTGCCGTCCACCCGGACCGCGATGACCTTGCCCCGGTCCCCGGGCAACTCCACCGGCTGGCGCAGGGGCGCCTCGATGGTTTGGCGTTGCTCCCCCATTTGCACGCTCAGGCGGATGGGGCCGGTGGCTTCAGTACCATAAGAGGACTGATAGAAAGTTAAGCCTCCGAAGCTCACGGGCTCATTGACCCGGCAAGTAGCCCGGAAACCCTCCCGGCCATTTTTAAAAAAGGTCAGATCTGAGCGAAATTCCTTGGGGGTCCCTCCCGGTTCATAATAGGAAACCTGGAAGTTGTCCAGGCGCACCTGGAAGTTAAGCGGCTTCTCCGTCCGGGGTCCCACCTGAAAGGCGCTGGCCACTTCCCCCTGGTCTATGGACAACTGGCCGTCCACTCCCCAGAATTTGCCGATCAGCCCCCCCGCCAGAATCAATAGCAGGGCCACATGGATCAGGTAAGGGCCCAACGGACGCCAGCGGCCCCGCTCCAGGAGATAAACCTCTTGATCCTGGAAAGTTTCCCGGCGGCAGTGGCCCAACTCCCGGTGCAGGACCTCCGTGATCCTTGCATGGGGGTCGACGTTCGCCGGCCAGGTAACCTGGCCCCGTTCGGGCAAAGCCAGGGCTGACTCTCGGGTGAGCGGGCGCACCGCGCGTCTCACCGCCTGGGGCAGGCCGTGGACTATGCAGGCCAGGATATTGAGCGCCAACAGGACGATGGGCGCCAGAAACCAGGGGCTGAAGTAGACGTTGGTAAAGCCGCCCCGCCAAAGCAATTCTCCCCAGGCTTCTCCAAACCGGCCCACGTACTGGCTCGGAGGCTGGTTCTGGGGCACCACGGTACCGATGACCGCCACCGCGGCCAGGATCAGCAGGACAAAGACGGTCAGGCGGATGGAGGTTAAGGTCCCCCATAGCCATGACTTGGGTTTAGAATGAATTCGGCTGGCAGACATGCATTGACCGGCGCTGGTGACCTTCTAACGATATCGAGGCATCAGGCAGCGCCCGTATTACTGGGGGAGGGAGAATGACCTGTGGAATAACTGGGGTTAAACTCAGTCTTCTTCCAGATCTTCTTCTTCGCTCAAGTGATCCTCGTATTCCTCTTCGGTGAGCAACTCATCGAATTCCTGACCGGAAGTCATCTCCACTCTAACCAACCAACCCTCCGTGAGCGGGTCCTCATTGATGATTTCCGGCACTTCCGCCGCTTCGTAGTTAACCTCGACAACCTCGCCGGAGATCGGGGCCTTCAACTCCCGGCGCCCATTCTTGGCTTCGATCATGCTGAAGGGCTCATCCTTGATGAACTCCTCGCCTTCCTCGGGCAGCCGCAACCCATAGATCTCCCCCAATTTCTCCTGGAGGTAATCCGTCAGGCCGATGGTCGCCTGCGTGTCATCATCCATCCGGACCCAGACATGGTCCGGACTAAAGCGCATCTCACCGATGGTACTCACCCCAATCCTCGAGATAGTCTGATTCCATTCCCTTTAAGGGCAGACGCTGGGGAAATATAATAACCCACAAAAGGTTTGGCAAGGGTTTTTTGCGTGGCATGTCTATCTTAGTGGTTATTGCATCATTTTTCTCTTCGTTCTGCATCTCGGGGCAACTCTGGCTTTTTAACTTGACAAGAACCGGGGCATTGATTAGTTTACTCTAAATTTCACAATCCCCACGCAGAACAGCCGAAGGGAGGCTTGCTCGATGAAACAGGTTCAAAAAATTCTCTTTCCCATTGATTTTGCCTCGCATTTTGAAAGCTTAGTGCCCTGGGTCTCCACCCTTGCGGAAAAATTTGGCGCCACCGTGTATGTCCTGTTTGTCACGCAGGATCTGTCGAATTTCTCCACTTTTTTCGTGCCCCACGGCAACATCCAGAGTTTTCAGGAAGAGGCGGTAAACTCGGCCAAAAAGAAAATGGCTGGCACCGCGCAGGAATTCTTTAAAGGGTTTCCCAAGCTGGAAACCCGGGTGGACGTGGGCTCCCCCGCGGAAAAAATCCTGGAGTTGGCCAAGAAAGAAAAGATCGATATGATCATCATGGGCGCCCATGGCCGCAAAGGGTTGGACCGGGCCATTTTCGGCAGTGTGGCCGACAAAGTGGTGGCAAGCGCCCCCTGCCCGGTGCTCACCATCCATCCCTAAAGCGCATCTCTCCTACGGGTGCTATCTCCAACCCCTCCGGTTCCGCCGGAGGGGTTTCTGTGTCAGTCTCGCTCGCAACTCCCGTAATTAATCCCCGATAAACTTCAACTCTCGCAGTTTCTGGATCAAGTCTTCCTTCTTGAAGACACCTTCGTGGCGGTAGACTTCCTGGCCCGCAGGGTCCAAAAACACCTGGGAAGGCACGATGGCCACTTTAAACCGGCGAAACCAGGCTTCGTCCTCATCCATATAGAGTTTCCGCACCTGGAACTGTCCGGGATACTCCTCCTTGACGGCCAGAATCACGATTTCCGACGCCCGGCAGATGGGGCAGAATTTACGGTCGAACTCCAGCAACACCGGCAGGGCTGTCCGGGCCGCCAGACTCTGGGCCCGCGCCGGAAGCACCGGAGCCAGCCACATCCACCCCACCAGCAATAGGATCAAGATTTTGCCGCAGTTTGGTTTCTGCATCATCCCGCTATCTCCTTCGCTAACGTTAAGTATCCCCTATTCGGAAGTTTCAGATCCTTAAACATCAGTAAAACAGGAACAGGGAAAAATCAATGGCAGGAAGCCACCAGCCGCACTTTCTCCCCCGGGCCGCAATTTTCCCTTTATAATTGTTCCCTAACGGGTGTATATCAAAATACTAGCAATGGGGATTTGCTGATCTGCATCGCATGGCGGGTGTGTATGGCTGCTGCGGATTTTCAGGACTGGCTCTGCCGCCGTATCGTTACCGAGAGCCGGGACGCCATCATCTTTGCCGACCGCGAGGGCCGCATTCGCCTCTGGAATGCCGGGGCCGAGGCTATGTTCGGCTACCAGGCCGCCGAGGTACTAGGCCACGATTTGGCGGTGATCATCCCCGAGAAGCTGCGGGACCGGCATAACCAGGGCTACCGCCGGGTCATGGCCACGGGTGTCAGCCGCTACGCCACGGAACTCCTGGCAGTGCCGGGCCTCAAGCAAAACGGCAGCCGGATATCCCTGGAGTTCACCATCACCCTGATTAAAGACGACCAGGGTGCGGTCCTGGGGGCCGCGGCCCTCATCCGGGACGTCACCACTCGCTGGCAGCGGGACCAGGAATTAAAAAGACGCCTGGCTGAGTTGGAGGCCACGGGGACAAGGGAGCTCGGGAACGAGCCATTCATGGGCCATTGGCGCAACCAAAACCATGAAAATGTAGCGCCGCCGCCCTCGGCGGCACCGGGTTGCCGCAAGCGAAAGCACACGCTGCACAGGTTGAAAACCTGTGCCACCAAACCTTAAAGAACTTTTGGACATATCGAGGTCTGAGGGAGATTTTCATGCCCAAAGAGCACATCCTGGTGGTGGAGGATGAGGAAGACATCCTGGAGTTGTTGCGCTACAACCTGACGAAGGAAGGGTACCGGGTGACCGGAGTGCTCTCCGGCGAGGAGGGCATGCGCACCGCCCGATCCCAGCCGCCGGACCTCATCATCCTGGACCTGATGTTGCCGGGGATCGATGGGCTGACGATCTGCCGGGAACTCAAGATGGACGCCAAGACCCGGGATCTCCCCATCATCATCCTCACCGCCAAAGGCGAAGAGGCCGACATCGTAGCGGGCCTGGAGTTGGGCGCCGACGACTACGTCACCAAACCCTTCAGCCCCCGGGTGCTGCTGGCCCGGCTCCGGGCCGTGCTCCGCCGCCGCCAGGCGGAACCCACGGTGGAAGCCGATAGCCTCGAACTCCACGAACTGGCCATCCACCCCGGCCGCCATGAAGTCCTGGTCCAGGGCCGGCCCGTGGACCTGACCTCCACCGAGTTCCGTCTCCTCGCCTTCCTGGCCCGGCGGCCCGGCTGGGTCTTTACCCGGTCCCAGATCGTCCAGGGGGTCCAGGGCGAAGACTATTCCGTGTCCGAGCGGGCCGTGGACGTTCAGATCGTGGGCCTGCGCAAAAAACTGGGCGCCGCCGGCAAATACGTCGAGACGGTGCGGGGCGTGGGCTACCGCTTCAAAGAATAAGCATCGCTTTCAAATGCAAAACATTTATGTAATGCTTAATGATTCTCTTGTTTTTTTAACTGAAAACCGAAAACTGGAAACGGATTTCAAATGCGCCGCCGCCGCCTGGTAGCCCAACTCTTTCCCTCATACCTGGTCATTGTCCTGTTGGCCCTGTTGGCGGTCACTTGGTACGTGTCCCAGGCCTGGCGTCATTCTTTCCTGGAGCAGACCGCCGCGGACTTGACGGTCCGGGCCGATCTGGTCAAACCGCAATTTCAGGAACTGCTCAACCCTCTAAATCCCGCGGCTGTGGACCGCCTCTGCAAGGAATTGGGCCAACTCAGCCACACCCGCCTGACGGTAATTCTGCCCTCCGGGAAGGTCGTGGGCGATTCCGCCCAAAACCCGGCCTCGATGGACAATCACGCCGACCGGCCCGAAATCCAACAGGCTTTTGGAGGCAAGATCGGCATCTCCACCCGGCATAGCTACACGGAAGAAACCCCCATGATGTACGTGGCGGCGCCGCTCATGGAGCAGAACCGGGTTATCGGTGTGGTGCGGGCTTCCCTGCCCGTTCTCTTTATCGGCCGGGCGCTCAACGGCATGTATTTTAAAGTCGCCCTGGGAGGCATGGGCGCCGCCCTTCTAGCGGCCCTCCTCAGTCTGCTCATGGCCCGCCGCCTGTCCCGTCCTCTGGAAGAAATGAAGCTAGGGGCCCAGCGGTTTGCTCAGGGGGATTTAAGAGTCAAGGTGCCCGTGCCCGCCTCCGACGAACTGGCCAGCCTGGCCGAGGCCTTGAACTCCATGGCGGCTCAACTGGACCAACGCATCCGTACCATCATCATCCAGCGTCAGGAGCAGGACGCAGTGCTGGCATCCATGGTGGAGGGCGTCATGGCCGTGGACCACCTGGAACGCCTCATCACCCTGAACCAGGCCGGTGCCCGGCTGCTAGGGGTTGACCCTGAGGCCGCCCGTGAGCGTCCCCTCCCGGAAGTGGTGCGGAATCCCGATCTCCAAAACTTTGTGACCCGCGCCCTGGCCAGCCCCAGACAGGTGGACGGGGAGATCATTCTCCGGGATAACAGCCGGGACCGGCTCCTCCAGGTCACGGGCACCACCCTTCGGGATCTCCAGGGCAAGGCCTTCGGGGCCCTGATCGTCCTCAACGACGTGACCCGGTTGCGTCGCCTGGAGCAGGCCCGGCGGGATTTTGTCGCCAATGTCTCTCATGAGCTCAAGACCCCCATCACCTCCATCAAAGGCTTCGTGGAAACCCTCCTGGACGGGGCCATGCAGGAACCGGAAAATGCCCTGAGTTTTTTGCAGATCATCGCCAGGCACGCCGACCGCCTCAACGAAATCATCGACGACCTCTTAAGCCTGTCCCGCATCGAGCAGGATTCGGAGCAGGGCAAAATTGCCCTGTCCCTTGGCCGCCTCAAGGAAGTCCTGCGCAATGCCATCCAGGTCTGCCGGGAACGGGCCGCAGCCAAGGACATCGCCATTGACCTCACCTGCCCTGATGACCTGGCCGCACAGATCAACGCCCCCCTCCTGGAGCAGGCCGTGGTCAACCTCATCGACAACGCCGTCAAATACAGTCCCGCGGCCCGGCCCGTGCAGGTGGAGGCCCGCGCCGAATTCGGCGAAGTTCTGATCCTGGTGCGGGATCAGGGTCCCGGCATCGCCCCGGAACACCTGCCCCGGCTCTTCGAACGCTTCTACCGCGTAGACGCTGGCCGCAGCCGCAAGGTGGGTGGCACCGGCTTGGGATTGGCCATCGTCAAACACATCGCCCAAGCCCACGAGGGCTATGTTACCCTCCAGAGCGCCCCTGGCAAAGGCAGCACGTTCTTCATCCACTTGCCTCAGAGTTAGTTCAACGTCATAACGTTCAAGGTTCAAAGTTAGGTTCGCGCTCTCGTTCCCAAGTTGCACTTGGGAACGCCACTTTCCGCCCAAGCTCTGGTTGGGCACCGCCCGTAGGGGTTAGGTCTCGCCCAATACCCCCCTGCTAAACACCATCCAGCTAATTCTTGCCAAAATCTAGCCGACCGCTCACTGCTTGCTAATTTTCACAAGCTATCCTTACGGAAATATCGCCGGTGCGCGTCATCTGCCGGGACCGGCCATATCTGCAACTGACCCAAGTCCCCCTTTGAAAACGGGGGTTTTGGGCGCAGAAAAAGGTGGCGCCAGGGTGAAAGGACTGCCGCGGGTAATTTCCCGATCTTTGCCCAATCCTAACAGGACGCTAACAATTTCCTAATAAACCTGACATATACATTAACTTTACAAGGGAGAGCATTGATGAAAAAAGCAGCATGGTTGACAGCAGTAATGGCGGGCCTCATGGCCGCAGTCGGTTTGGCCCAGGCGGATAACATATCCATTAATGGGGCTGGCGCGACGTTTCCTTACCCCATCTTTTCCCAGTGGGCCCACAAGTATAACTCTCTCACCGGCGTCAAGCTCAATTACCAGTCCATCGGCTCCGGTGGCGGCATCGCCCAGATCAAGGCCAAGACCGTGGATTTCGGGGCTTCTGAAGAACCCCTGAAGCCGGAAGCCCTGACCGAGGCCGGCCTGGTGCAGTTTCCCATGATCATGGGCGGCGTGGTGCTTGTAGTCAATGCTCCCGGAATCGGCCCAGGTCAGTTAAAGCTCACGAGCGAAACCTTGGCCAATATCTATCTCGGTAAGATCAGCAAGTGGGATGATCCTGCCCTTAAGGCCCTCAACCCCGACCTTAAGCTCCCTTCCCAGGCCATCACTGTGGTGCACCGCAGCGATGGTTCCGGCACCAGCTATGTTTTCACCACCTACCTGTCACAGGTTTCATCGGAGTGGAAAGAGAAGGTGGGAGCGGGGAAATCAGTGAAGTGGCCGGCCCCCAACAGCATCGGCGGCAAAGGCAATGAAGGCGTGGCCGGCCAGGTAAAAGTGGTGAACGGCTCCATCGGCTACGTGGAATATGCTTATGCCCTGCAAAATAAAATGGCCTATACCCAACTTAAGAATAAAGACGGAAAGTTTTTATCCCCGAACATCGAGGTCTTCCAGGCCGCCGCGGCCAATGCCGACTGGAAAAACGCCCCCGGTTACTATCTGATGATTACCAATGAGCCGGGCGAGCAGAGTTGGCCCATTACCGGCGCCACCTACATCTTGATCCATAAGGATCAGCCTAACGCCGCCAAGGCCGAGGCCATGCTCAAATACTTCACGTGGTGCTACGAGCACGGCGACGAGATGGCTAAGAAACTGGACTATGTGCCCATGCCGAAAAATGTCGTCGAGATGGTTGAAGCCACCTGGGCCAAAGAAGTGAAGGCCGGCGGCAACCCTGTAAAATTCAAATAATCTCTTCCTGTATGGGTAGGGTAGGGGTAACCTACCCTACCTGATCTCGATTCATGCAATCAGACTCGGCTTCCGAATTATGTCAAAATCATCCCCACTGACTTCAAGAGGCGACTACTACTTTAAGTGGCTGAGCGCCGTCTGTGCCTTCATTACGCCCCTGCTCATGGCGGGAATCTTCTTTGAATTGCTGAGCAATTCGATGCCGTCCATCAAAAAATTCGGGGTCGGATTCTTATTCTCGCAAAACTGGAACCCGGTTACTGAGCAATTCGGGGCCGCTAGCAGCATCTTCGGGACTATCGTGTCTACCCTCATCGCCATGGTCATCGCGGTGCCCTTGAGCATCGCCATCGCCATATTCCTGGTGGAGCTGGCTCGGCCCAAGCTCAGCAAGACGGTGGGCACCATGATCGAGCTATTGGCCGCCATTCCCAGCATCATTTACGGCATGTGGGGCATGTTCGTGTTCGGGCCTTTCATGGCCAAGTACGTGCAACCGCTGCTCCAAGGCACCCTGGGTTTTTTGCCTTTCTTTCAAGGGCCGCCCATGGGGTTGGGGATGCTGACCGCGGGGATTATCCTGGCCTTCATGATCCTGCCCTTTATCTGCGCCATTACCAGGGACGTGTTCCAGTTGGTGCCCAACGTGGTCAAGGAATCGGCCCACGGCATGGGGGCCACCACCTGGGAAGTCACCTATAAAGTGACCATCCCTTACGGGTTGGTGGGGATTATCGGAGCCCTGTTTCTGGGCCTGGGCCGTGCCCTGGGAGAGACCATGGCGGTCACTTTCGTGATCGGCAACGCCCACCGCATCTCTCCCTCCCTTTTTGCTCCGGGCAACAGTATCGCCTCCACCCTGGCCAATGAGTTCACCGAAGCCACGGAGCTGATCTATCTCAGCTCCTTGATTGAACTGGGCCTGGTATTGTTTGTCATCACTTATCTGGTGCAGATGCTGGCTCAGTACATGCTGCGAAAGATGTACAAATCCTGGAGTGTGGGCTTATGAAGCCCCGGCCGCCTACGGGTCGCCGCCTCATGGACCTGATGGTAAGCGTCTGGTCCGTGATCTCGGCCTTGCTGGGCATCGGCGCCCTGATTTGGATCTTATCCGGGGTGATTATCCGGGGTGTGGGGGCCTTGAATCTTGACTTTTTCACCCGGTTGCCCACCCCGCCCGGCTTGGGCGGCGGCGGCTTGGCCAACGCCCTCCTGGGGACCCTGGCCATGACCGTGGTCGCCACCCTCCTATCCGTGCCCATCGGTTTGTTGGCTGGCATCTACCTGGCGGAGTTCGGCCAGGAATCCTGGATCGCCGACCAAAGCCGGTTCTCCGCCAACGTCCTCATGGGCATGCCCTCCATCATCGTGGGGGTGTTCGCCTATACCCTGGTCGTGCTCCCCTTGGGACACTTTTCGGGGTATGCCGGCGTCGTGGCCCTGGCCATCCTCATGATACCGGTGGTCACACGGACCACCGAAGACATGCTACGCCTGGTGCCCAACACCCTGCGGGAATCAGCCCTGGCCCTGGGCGCCCCACGCTGGAAAGTCACCTTGGCGGTGGTGTTCCGGGCGGCCAAGGCCGGCTTGCTTACGGGGATTCTGCTATCCGTGGCCCGGGTCAGCGGCGAGACCGCGCCCTTGCTATTCACCGCGCTCAACAGCCCGTATTGGTTTTCTTCCCTGTCAGGCCCCACTCCCAACCTCACTGTCACCATCTTCAACTATGCCGTGTCGCCCTATGAGGATTGGCAGCGGATTGCCTGGGCGGCGTCCCTGCTGATTACGGTGTCGGTGCTAGCCTTCACCCTAGCAGCCCGTTTTGTCTTGAGGACAAAACAATAGTAAGTTTTGGAGCCTAAGATGACAAGCGATACCCTGCAACCCGAAAATCTGGCGGCGCCGTATTATGATACGGTTCCTGGAACCCCCGTTCCCAAGATTTCGGTGCGCCACCTGAATTTTTTTTATGGCGAGACCCAGGCCCTGTTTGACAACAACCTGGATATCGCCGAACATAAAGTGACGGCCATCATCGGCCCCTCCGGCTGCGGCAAATCCACCCACCTGCGGATCTATAACCGGATTTACGAACTCTATCCTGATTTCTATGCCGAGGGTCAGGTGCAGGTGAATGGCCTGGACGTCCTTTCTCCCAAGACGAATGTCATGGAACTCCGTAAGAAGGTGGGCATGGTTTTTCAACGGCCCGTCCCCTTTCCCATGTCCATCTTCGAGAACGTGGCCTTCGGCTTAAAACAGCATTATCGCCTGAACAAGAGCGAGACCGCCGACCGGGTGGAAAAGGCCCTTAAGGGCGCGGCCATTTGGGACGAAGTCAAGGACCATCTGGATCGGCCAGGGACCTCTCTGTCCGGGGGGCAGCAGCAGCGCCTCTGTATCGCCCGGGCCATTGTGGTGGAGCCGGAGGTCCTGCTCATGGACGAACCCTGTTCTGCCATCGACCCCTTGAGCACTAACAAGATCGAAGCCCTGATCCATGAATTGAAATCCCGGTACACCATTACCATCGTCACCCACAACATGGCCCAGGCGCTCCGGGTATCGGATTTCACCGCCTTTTTTTTCGAGGGGCATATCATCGATTTCGGCACCACCGAAGAAATCTTTGACCGGCATTCTCTGCTGGACGAGGTGCCCCCTAAGGAAAAACTGAGGGAACTCCTGGAAAATCAACCAAAATATGAAAGCCTTTCTTGATTTGCCCTACTATAATGAGCATGTTTAGTCTGGCGCAGAAAACCAGAGAAGACCAGCCCGTGGCCAACGATTCCAACCATACCAGCGCTATGGAAGACACCTTTCCGTCCGCCGTCCTGCTGAAAAGTCTGGGCCTGCCCGTCAAGCTTTCCGTCCGGCACCTGAATTTTTACTACGGCGAAACCCAGGCCCTGTTCGACAACAACCTGGATATTGCCGAACATCATGTGACCGCCATTATCGGCCCCTCTGGCTGCGGCAAGTCCACCCATCTAAGAGTTTATAACCGCATCTTTGAGCTGTACCGGGACCAGCGCGCCGAAGGCGAAATCTGGCTGGACGGCGTCAATATCCTGGACCCCAAACAGGATGTCATGGAACTCCGCAAGAAGATCGGCATGATCTTCCAGAAACCCACGCCGTTTCCCATGAGCGTCTTTGAAAATGTCGCTTACGGCCTCAAGATGCACTACTCCTTGAGCAAGAGCGAACTGGCGGACCGGGTGGAGGATGCCTTAAAGCGTAGCGCCTTGTGGGATGAAGTCAAAGACGTCCTGCATCGCCCGGGCACCGCCCTGTCCGGCGGACAACAGCAGCGCCTCTGTATCGCCCGAACCATCGTGGTGGAGCCGGAACTCCTGCTCATGGACGAGCCCTGTTCGGCCATCGACCCCATCGGCACCGCCAAGGTGGAAGAGCTGATTAACGAATTGAAAGCCGAATACTCCATTGTCATCGTGACCCATAACATGCAGCAGGCGGCCCGGGTCTCAGACTTCACCGCCTTTTTTTACGTCGGCAGGGTCATAGAATTCGGCACCACCCAACAAATTTTCACCAATCCCGCCAATAAGCAAACCGAGCAATACATCACCGGCCGCTTCGGTTGAGCCTCCGACTGCACGATTCTCCAGCTTTCCTACCAAAAACGAAAAGCGAAAAACCCTAAACGGTATTTCCCCCACTGACTTGATTATGCTAAAAGCATTATGAGCCGATAATAACATCATTACCGTCGGGAGCGCCCCATGCCCAAAATCCTGAGAAGAATGGCCCGCAAAGCCGGCATGCCCCCCGGTTCCCTGGTGTCTCACGAGGAACCGGGACAGGCACCGGCCTGTATCACCGTCATTCGCTATAGCGACACCGACTTCGTCGAAAACGAGTTCGATGAGTTCGCCCAATGCCTGCCCCTCGACCGGAAGGAAGGCGTGACCTGGATAAATGTCAATGGCGTCTCCCATGTCAAGACTCTGGAAAAGCTGGGAGAAAGCTTCTCAATTCACCCCCTGGTGCTGGAAGACATTTTGGACGTCGAGCAGCGGCCCAAGATCGAAGACTATGACTCGTATCTCTTCATCGTCTTGAAAGCCCTCAGGCACCTCTCTGATGACCGGGAGATCGACGTCCACTCAGATCAGGTGAGCCTGATCCTGGGGTCCGATTACGTCATTTCCTTCCACGAAGACGGCGGTGATCTCTTTGCCCCCATCCGGGAACGGCTCCAAAAAGGCAAAGGCCGCACCAGAAAGCTGGGGGCCGATTACCTGGCCTATAGCATCATTGACTTGCTCGTGGATAACTATTTCGTGGCACTGGAAGCCTTCAGCGAAAAAGTGGAATATCTGGAAGATGAGGTGGTGGTTAAGCCCACACCCCAAACCCTGCGCGCGGTGCACCGCTTCAAGAATGACATGATCATGTTGCGTAAGTCCCTGTGGCCTTTGCGGGAAGTGATCTCCCGGCTGGAGCGGCGCGAATCGCCCCTGATCAGCGAAAATCTCACCATGTTCCTCAAGGACGTTTACGACCACACCATCATCGCCATTGAGACGGTGGAGACCTACCGGGATATCCTGTCGGGGATGCTGGATATTTACCTCTCCTCCATGAGCAACCGCCTCAACGAGATCATGAAGGTGTTGACCATCATCGCCACCATCTTCATGCCCCTGACATTTATCACCGGGTTTTTCGGCATGAATTTTAAATTTATGGCCGAGTTGCACTGGGAATACGGGCAATCGCTCTCCATACTATTGATGTTGGCGATCACGGGTGCCATGCTGTGGTACTTCCGAAGAAAGCACTGGATTTAAGCGCCGCTGTGGGCTCAAACAGCGATGCTTTCTCCTGCCTGTAGGGGCGGGGTCTCCCCGCCCTGGGTTAGATTTAAGGGGATTTAAAGATCAACGCTCACCCTGAATTTCCAGCCAAGGCGGCGCCTCCGGGACATATGCCAGGTCTTCATTCCCCCTTGCTTCCCGGAGGTAACATCCCTATAATGAGATAAATTTCATTTACAAGCGGCACCGGAGGCACCAGTTCTGACCAACCCGGCCTCCCATCTGGGGGGCATTTCCGGGCCCCGGCCTTCAAAAGGCTCATCGAGTGAAAAAGCTCTATGACCAGCGGGAGGTGTCCAAGCTCACCGGCATCTCCGAAAGCCAGATTCGCTACTGGGACCGGCAAGGTCTCATCACCCATCTGGAAAAAGACCGGGGCCGCCTCTGGTTCGACTTCCAGAGCCTGGTGGCCTTCCGCACGGTCAGGGATTTGCGCCTGCAGGGCGTGTCTCTCCGCAAGATCAGGAATTGCGTGGAAAAACTACGCAAAATCATGCCCGGCCTCAAACAGCCCCTGTCTGAGGTCCGGATCTCCTTGGTCCAGGATCAACTCGTGCTGGGCAAAAACCGCCGCCGCTTTACCCCGGAAGGCCAGTTATTCATGGATTTTGCCGGGGAGGAGATCGCCAAGGTGACCCGGGCTACGGAAGCCTCCGACGAGCTCTTCTTTCAAGCCCTGGAAGATGAAGACGCCGGACGGCTGAGCGAAGCCCGGGAAAAATATGAAAAGATCGTGGCGATGACCCCGGACCATGTGGACGCCTTGGTGAACCTGGGCACCATCCTCTTTTTGTCGGATGCCGAAACCGCCGCAGCCTCCCGCTACCTTCAGGCCCTGGCCATCAACCCGGATCACGTCGAAGGCAACTACAACCTGGCCAATCTCCTGGAAGGGCAGGGGGAACTGGATGCCGCGGTACTTTTTTATAAAAAGGCCGTCCAGGCCGAACCGGATTTTGCCGACGCCCACTTCAATCTGGCCATGGTCTTGGAGGCCCTGGGAAACGCCGCCCGGGCCCGGGAACACTGGCTGCGCTACCTGGATCTGGACCCCGAAAGCAAATGGGTGGATTTCATCAAACGGCGCCTGGACGAACCCTGATCTTTCCAGGACAGTATTTATCGGGGGGAACCTGTGTGTCATCCCTCAAGGGGCAAGGCCTCTCTCGATTTTCTCAAGGCATATGGCTGCCGAACCCAAAGATAGGCCAGTCCTCACCCTGAAACGGGCCTACGCGCCACCCTCCCCGGCAGACGGCTTCCGGGTCCTGGTGGAGCGCCTCTGGCCTCGGGGCCTGACGAAAGCCGACGCGGCCCTGGACCTGTGGCTCAAAGAGATCGCCCCCAGCCCCGAGCTGCGCCAGTGGTTCGCACACGATCCGACCAAATGGGAGGAATTTTGCCGCCGTTACTGGGCCGAACTTGCGGACCGGACAGACGCGGTCAAGCTCCTCAAGGAGAAACTGCGCCAGGGCAAGGTCACCTTGGTGTACGGCTCCAAAGATGAGACCCACAACGCCGCCGTAGCCCTGAAAGAATTTCTGGAAGGAGCCTTTTTACTGAAAACCGAAAACTGAAAACCGAAAACCATATAAAGAACCGGGAGGTAATCCCATGCAGCGGCTCATAACCCTGGGGTGCGTCATCGCAATAGTTCTTACCTTCACCGCCGTATCCGGCTCAGGAGGACCCACCATGCAGATTACATCCAGCGCCTTTCAAGCTGGCGGCAAAATTCCCCTACAATACGTCATGCCGGGCGCGAGCGGCAAAAACGTCTCCGTCCCCCTAACCTGGTCCGGCGCCCCCGCGGGCACCCAGTCCTTTGCCCTGGCCATGGTGGACCCCCACCCCGTAGCCCGCAACTGGGTCCACTGGCTGGTGGTCAACCTGCCCAAAGACGCCACCTCTATTCCCGAGGGAGCCTCCGGCAAAAATATGCCCGCGGGCGCGGTAGAATTACAAAACTCTTATGGCAAACCCGGCTATGGCGGCCCCCAACCCCCGTCCGGCAGCGGCGACCACCCCTATGTCTTCACCCTCTTTGCCTTGAACGCGCCCAAAGTCGACCTGCCTAAGAGCACTAACCTGGCCGCGTTCAAGCAAGCCCTGGAGGGCAAGACCCTGGCCACTGCCACCATTACCGGCTATTTCGGCAGGTAAGGAAAAAGGTCCGGCTCCCCGGGCGTCAGGCCGCAATGCTGCGTCTGCCGCCGCCTCTGAAGGTCAACGCCGACTGTGGGCAGCTCTCCACGCACAGACTGCACTTGAGGCAGTCGCCGTGGTAGCGCATGGCTGCCTGGGCCTTCAATTCCACCGGCGCAAGTTGCATCGGGCATTTTCTGGCGCATAAGTTACATTGGGTGCAGAGCTCCGGCGCCATGAGCAGCGGGCGCCGGTTTTTCCCCACCCAGCTCGCCATGGTGCCGATGGGACAGAGATAGCACCAGGTCCGCTGCTGCCACACCACGCCTAAAATTACGGCCATGGTGGTGGTAACCGAAAGCATCAGCACGAAAATGCCGCCAATGGCCCAGGGGTCGGGCCAGCGCCGGATAATCTGCCAGGTCAGCAACCCCATGAGGCCGGTCATGACGCTGAGGCGCAAGGGGGCCGAGCGCAACACCTTGGGAATCTGCCGCTTCCGGCTGATTTTAGCAAGCCAGGCATCCTCGAACGATCCCCGCGGGCAGAGCCAGTTGCACCAGGACCTGCCCCGGAAGGCTGCCAGCCCGATACCCACAAGCATACATATTGGGATAAAATATCCCACCAGGGGATAGAGCCAACCAGCGCCCAGGACCGCCAGGAAGGCCGTCCCCACTACCGTCTGCTTTATCCGGCGGCGCCACTGCGCCTTGTCCATCCTGACTTTTCTCTTCTTGTGGTCCTTGCTCATCTCAACCCGCTTGACGCCCTCCGGGTGCATCCGCCCCTCCTGCACCGCCCGGTATATTTTTCCTCTCATGGTTATGAGATCCCCCTCAAGATTTAATGTTTCAATGATTAGAATTAATGAAACTATGAAGCCAAAAAAAATCTCAATACGAACCTTAGATAATATCTCCTCCCTCCGGGGCCGCCACTGCACCATTTCCAGAGTCCATGAGCCTTTGGGAAAACGCCTCTTTCGCGGCCAGCACTTCCATAAGCACCTGGCGCATGATCTTACAGGCTTCGGTGATACGCGGGGTGACAAGGCGGTAGTAAATCACAGTGCCCTCCCGGCGGGTCGCCAAGATGCCTTTTTGCCGCATCACACTCAGATGCTGGGACAGATTGGCTTTAGCGACCTTAAGGGCCGAAACCATCGCGCCCACGGAAAGTTCCTGCCCTTGCAAAAGGTTAAGAATCTGTAGCCTCTTGGGGTTCGCCAGGGTCTGGCAGATATCGGCCTGCATCTCCCAGAGCCGCAAATCCTTCGGATCACACCCCTGATCGGCAGGCCCCTTATTTTCATTGTTTCGAATCATCTTAACAATATAGTTTGGGAAAATTATCCTGTCAAGCGCCCCTGACAAAATTCGTGATCAAAAATGAGCTCGGCTGAGGATAGGTGCCAGGAAAGAGAGGCCTTATACGGGCCGCTCTTTGGTCGGCTTATCGATTCTTAATCCCGGCCCCGGCAAAGATTTTTTCGATTTCTGCGGCCGGCTGCGGATGGCTGCAATAGAACCCTTGCACGATATCGCAACGCAACAGTCGCAAGATTTGATACTGTTCCTTGGTTTCCACCCCTTCGGCAACGGTTTTTAAACCCAGGTTGTGGGCCATGGAGATGATAGCCGTCACAATTGCTGCGGCGTCGGGGTCGCTGGTGATGTCCTTGATAAAAGAGATGTCGATCTTCAGGTAATCAATGGGGAACTTTTTCAAATAATTCAAAGAAGAATAGCCGGTGCCGAAATCATCAATGGCGATGCCGAATCCCATTTCTTTGAACTGTTTCAGGACCGATCGGGTGAATTCTACATCCTGCATCAAGGCGGTTTCGGTAATTTCCAAAAAGATATAGCGGGGATCCATACCCGTTTCGTTCATGACCCGTTCCACCATCGTCGGCAACTCGCAGCAGCGGAATTGGATCGGGGAGAAGTTGACGGACACCGGCACCACGGGATATCCTGCCGCCAGCCAGGCCTTGATCTGCCGCCAGGTCTCCCTCATGGTCCATTCGCCCACTTCTCTGATAATCCCGGTCTCTTCCAGCACCGGGATAAAGGTCCCTGGGGGGAGCAAGCCATATTCCGGGCGCTGCCATCTGATGAGGGCCTCCAAGCCCACTAATTTATCGTTGTCTATTTGGAAATATGGTTGATAGTGCAGAACGAATTCTTCCTTCTTGGTGGCTTGAAAGAGTTTTTTCCCCAGAGCGACAAACTCTTCCGCTATGATGTTCATACCGGGATTATAAAACTGATAGTTATTGCCCCCGAGGCTTTTCGCCCGGAAACAGGCGGTAGTGGCATTTTTCATAAGTGTCACGTGATCTGTGCCATCCTGGGGATAGATGCTGACCCCGATGCTTGACGTGACGATGATTTCCTCGCCATTTACCTTTATGGGTCGGGAAGCCGCCGCATTGATTTGCTCAATCATCATGACGACATCATCAGGATGATTCAGGTTCGCCATTACTAAAGTGAATTCGTCACTGCCCACGCGGCCTACCGATTCTCCTTCTCCCAGGGCGCCCACCAGCCGAGCCGCAGTTTCTTTCAAAATTTTATCCCCAATATCGGGACCAAAGGTGTCGTTGAGAAATTTAAACCGGTCCAGATCCAGGAATAAAACGGCAACCACTTTCTTGTTGGCTTCGGCTCGCGCCAGCGCCTGCTTCATCCGGTCCTTGGCCAGGTTGCGGTTGGGAATACCTGTGAGGGCATCATAATAAGCCAGATGATTGAGGCGTTCTTCTAAGTTGAGCTGCTGGGTTATGTCTTTAGCGGTGGCCAGATAGTGGGTTATGATCCCTTGATCATCCCGTAAGGGGGTGATCGTCATGTCGAGATGAAAGAGTTCGTGGTTCTTTTTCCGATTGATGAAAATATTCCGGTAGGTATTGCCCGAACTGATTGTCTGCCATAATTTTTGGTAAAAACTCGGATCGTGTTTCCCGGACTTAAAAATCGCGGGGCTCTTCCCGACCAGGTCTTTTCTCGCATAGCCGGTGGTGGCTGTCACCGCCGGATTGACATACTCAATTGTGCCTTGCTTATCGGTAATCATTACCCAATCACTGGCTTGCTCCACGGCCATGGAGAGCTTACGTCTCTCTTCTTCGGCCCTTTTCGTTTCAGTGACGTCGTGGACCGTGCCCACCATCCGCTGGGGCTGACCCCCTTCGTCGAAATAAACCTCGCCCTGGCTCTGTACCACCCGTACCGTGCCATCCGGGCGGACCACCCGGTAGTTGAGCTCAAAAGGGAGGTTTTTCGACAGGACCCGGCTGACAGATGACTTCACCGTATCCCGGTCTTCCGGATGAATTAAAGCGACAAACTCATCGTAACTTCCGCCAAATCCCTCCGGAGTTAAGCCGAAGATTTGATAAATCTCGTCCGACAATGAAATTTCATTCTTAGCAAGGTCCCAATCCCAACTGCCAAAATGGGTAAGACGTTGAGCTTTGGCCAAAATGGCCTGGCTCTTATGGAGGGCGTCGGCGGCCCGCTTCCGGTGCGTGATATCCTTAATAATTGCAGTAACAAACCTTTGCTTCTGGGCGTACCAGATGGAGAGGGACATCTCCAGAGGAATTTTACTGCCATCCTTCCTGCGGCCTGTGATCTTAAGGGTGTCCCCGGAAGGGGCGGTCTCCCCCAGAACAAGCAACCGCTCGATTTCTTGTTGAAAGTTGCCAACGTGGCGGTCGCCGATCAACTGGGAAAAGTCCAGGCCTCGCAATTCCTCTTCCAAATAACCGAACATTTTCTGAGCCCGTTTATTCAAGAAGATGATTTTGTCCGTGGAGTCGGTGGTGATGACGGCGTCGTTGGAGATTTGCACCCCGGCCCGCCAATGTCCTTCCCGTAGTCTGGCGTTAGTATGCGGGCGTTCGGCAAGGTCATGGACCATGGCGCTGTGGAATTCTGTGTTCCCGGATGCATCCTTGTGCGCGGTCAAACTCACCTGGACCGGAAAGACCTCGCCGTTTTTCCGCAGATGCAGGGATTCATAGCTATGGTAACCGTTCTCCCGAGACCGTCGTATATGTTCATGAAATTCCTGCCGGCTCCCCGGTGCCACCAATTCAGGCAGGCGCTGGCCCTGCAGTTCCTTCACGGTATAGCCATGGAGCCGGGCAAAAGCCGGGTTCACCATGAGCAGTTCATGGCTGGCCGCATTACTGACGGCCCAACCCCACGGAACTTCCTGTAACATCTGGGCGAAATCCGGTCTCGCGCTCAAAATCTCTCCCCCCTACAACAGAAGCAATCAGCGCATTACTGAGGAATTGGCTGATTGATTATTTGCATTGGTGAGGCCTTGGGCCTCTCTGATTGCGTCGCAATCTTGCACGCCTCTGCCCAAAAATGGATTACAGAACCTCTTGGCAAGGAAAATCCAATGGACATACAAGGTGATAATTTTATTTTTGCATGAGCCGGACCTACATTATCGGCTGATTAATAAAGTGGTTTTTCAGAAGGGCCTGGACCACTTTCCGGGCATCCACTTGGTATACGCCATGTCTTACAGCGTCTCCCAAGCGGGCCACCTTCTCGGTCCGTGCCTCTGAGGGCTGATAGTAGTCAGGATGGCGGGCAAAAAAGAGGTGAAATATTATATGATTTTCTTTCACTTCGGCAACCTCGCTACCTTAACCCGAAGGCATTAGGCCGGTGGTTTTGCGTCCTTCCCTTTCGGGAGAGTTTGCCATTTTCCGTGGTGAGAAAGTTTATCAGGATTTTTTTTAAAATGCATAAATTTGGGGTTTTTTTATACGGGCGCTCTTGGCCCCCCATCGAAAAGGGTCTTGGGGACCTTTTTGAATTTTGGGTGCACCGTACCTTAGAACTCGGGCACTCATTGAAATCTATCGGCTTGATGTGCAGTTTGATTAATTTTTGATACATCATGATCATTTTTTTAGAGGATAACGCGTCCAAAAGAATATCAAGGAGCAATATTTTTTTTCGGGTCAATACCTCAATAATGAAGTGCGGGGAAACTCACGGGGTCCAATTTTGACATGGAGACGGTTATTCATCCGGCTCCATAATATACGAACACATATGCCTCATCATTGATGTCAATCACCAGGTCGCCGCCCCGGGATTCGGCATAGGTGAGCCAGGCGGGCTTGTCTTCCGTGCAGCACGTCACCTGCGGGGAGAACTCGCCAGTGCCTCCGTTATACCAGGCCAAAAGCATGGGTTCCTCCCCGGTCTCCCCGGCACGCCGGTCGGCCAAGGTCCGGGCCCGGGCAAAATCCAGTTCACCCGCCACCCGTAGGTGGATAGGGTCCTTCAACATATCCCTTTTCAAAGGGATGCATTCGGCCATGTGACCTCCCGGGATAGTTTTCTGTCCAGATCTTATCTTCGCAAACCTTCAGACCTAAGGTTAAGGAATAACACGCCAAAAGTAAAGCTTGGAAGGGAGGTGATTGCCATTGATATTGGCACCATGAATTATTAATATCAAAAGGGAATCATCTGTATTCGACGCCGGAGCCGCACCGGGGGCTGCCGGCACGGGAAGACCAAGGTTCCCGGGTAATTGCCATGAACATTCTGGTGCGACCCTTACAAGAAGCCGACCTGCCTCACGCCCACCGCGTCTTCCGGCTGGCCTTCGGCACCTTCAACGGCCTGGCAAATCCCCTCGAATTCGGCGGCGATATCGACAAAATTCGCACCCGCTGGCTGGCGGACCCGGCCGCGGCCTTTGGCGCGGAGGTTGACGGCGCCCTGGTGGCCTCAAATTTTGTCACCCATTGGGGCAGCGTCGGTTTTTTCGGCCCCCTGACGGTAGACCCGGATTATTGGGACCGGTCCATCGGCCAGAAACTTTTGGATCCCGCCCTGACCTTATTCAACACCTGGGGCTGCCGCCACACCGGCCTCTACACCTATTCGTGCAGCCCGAAGCACCTGGCGTTGTACCAGAAATTCGGCTTTTGGCCCCGGTTCCTTACGGCCATCATGTCACTAAAAATCCGGTCCCTCCGCCCCCAGGGGGAGGTCAGCTATTATTCTCAGGCCCAACCCCATGAGCGCCCCGGGCTGATCAAGGCCTGCGCCCGGCTCACCGACGCCATTTATTTCGGGCTGGATGTGCGCCGGGAGATCCATGCTCTACAGAGCCAGGAATTGGGCGATACTCTGCTGCTCTGGGACGAGTCGGGACTGGTGGAGTTTGCCGCAGTGCACTGCGGCCCCGGCTCCGAAGCCGGCAGCGGCGCCTGTTTCATTAAGTTCGGAGCAACCCGCCCCGGACCTCGGGCTCAGGAATATTTCGGCCGGCTTTTATATGCCTGCGAAGTTTTTGCCGCCTCTCGGGGCGCGGCGCAACTCACCGCCGGAATGAGTCTGGCCCGCCAGCCCGCCTATGAGCAAATGCGGGCCAGGGGCTTTACCATCGACCTAGTGGGCGTGAACATGCACAAACCCAACGAACCGGGCTACCACCGCCCGGATGCGTTCGTCATCGATGATTGGCGATAGCATCTTTGATGCTAAGTTAATCTTCATTGAATGCCTGAAGCATCCCGTCCTGTAGGGGCGAAGTCTCTCCGCCCCGGGTTAAGGAGTCGGGGGCTCCAGGTTTCAGATAACCGTGGAGATCAGGCTTCGACTTTCCTCCTCAGGGGCAGAAGGGCCAGCCCGATCAACCCCGAGCCCAGAAGCAGCACCGAGGGCGGTACCGGGACACAACCGGCAAAGCCGTCATTGGAGCAGGTAGCAGTGCCCCAATAGAAACTCCAGGGCTGGGACAGTTCGTCCAAACCCGACAGATCGATATCCACCTGGTTGTTGAGGCCACCGCTACCAATGATCCAGGTTATGGTGGCGATGTCCCAATCAGTGCTGGTGCCCAAAGTGGGAGCTGGTTTGGGGTCCGCCTCATCGTAACGTCCGCCGTAAGTCAAGCCGTCCAGAGTCGAGAAGATATCTTGGGAAGTGGTGATGCTTAAAGGTGCTTCATAGGCGTAACCAAAGTCGGCCCGGGTTGAATCCAACACAATGGCATAGTCCCAGCTGCCGTCACAGCCCACATCGATGAAGAGGTCGGCAGTTTTTACCGCGGTGTTGACCGAGCCATTTTTGCCAGGGTTCCAGTTGGTAAAGATGGACAAAGTATCGCCACTCCGGTTAGCCCCGAAGGTGTTGAACAGGTCGGCATTGCCGATGACATCTGTCCAGGCCGCGCCAGTGGCGCTGTTGCCCCGCCAGGGCTGCACCAGGGTGTTGTCGTCGATGTCATAGGCCAATGCGCCGCCGACACAAAGCCCCAAGACCAGTACCAACGCACATGCGAAGGAAACTATCGTTTTCATAAAACCTCCTGCGATTATCCAGAAATCAGATCTGGCCACCTCCTTCCCTGGAGCTTGTGGGGAGTGGGAGGTGCTACCTCTGCTGTCCATCGACTTGGTAGACCTGGCTTACCCACAATATGTTTTGCTTCCAAGACTATCTATTATGCATCACCTCCTCGCCCCCTTGAGGTCGTCAGCCGGAGCCATTTGCCCTTATTTTTTCCGGCAAGATGACACGGCGGGTAGGATTCCAAAGGGTCACAGTAACTTTCCCGGTAAACCTGAGGCCCCCGGCGAAATAGGGACGGAGACCTCACGTTTTGTCCAGGTCGTGCAGATTATTCAACAGCTTTCTGCCGGGGGATAAGACCCAGGCCCAAAAGGCCGGTGCCCAGCAACAGCATGGAAGGGGGCACTGGCACAGGATTGTTTTGCAGGTCGCCGCTCCCAACAATAACGGAACAGAATGCATTGGGAGGGATTACGGAGTTCGTAATGAATGACAGGTTCATCAAGCCTTCAAAAACCTGGCTTTCGGGAAAGCCGTAATACTCGACCAACTCTTCATTTTTGGTGTCAGTGATGTCCCCGAAGCCAAGCTTAAAGTATGTAGAACCTTGGAAAACCGCGGCAGAATCAAAACTGCCGGTTACCAGAACCGTAGTTATGTCGTTGATGCCAAGGGTGGGAATGGCGCCAGTGATCGTGAACGTGCCACCGGGGCCGAAGTCCCATTCATTGGAGCTGGAACCGGTAAGAGCGCCGGTGGTAAAGTTCAGTTCACCACTAAGGATGACCAGTTCATCCAAACTGTTCGACGTGGTGTCCACCCCGATGACACTCTTGACGGTAATGTTGGAACCGATGAGTGGGGTCGCTCCGCCCGCATAGGAAATGCTCGCGCCAGAGTGTGGCGGTCCGATAAAGAAATCAATATAATTCGCCTGGGCTGACATGGCGAAAGCGCCACACAGCACTAAGGCGAAAGCCAGGACAGTTAATATTTTTCGAGGTCTCAGCTTAAACAATTTTGCCATAATGGCCTTCCTCCTGAGTTAATCAATTTCGCTCTCCCGAAGCTGAAATTGAGGCTTTCCCCGGAGAATTTCCTTTAAATCAAGAAAACCCTCCCGCTCCCATGGGCCATATCGACCTTATCGACCACCCCCTTTGAAAAAGACGGGTTACCATCAGGGGAACCCCTGCTGTCTAATTTACATTTTAATTCGCTATGTTACGCCAATGCATCCCGCTCGTTTAGGTCCTGTCGCACAAGCGGCTGAACGTTTGGGCCACTTCTGGCGTTACCGGTCAAAATGCATTTATTGTGCCCCTTGCCCCAGGTATCGATTTAAAGGCGAGCAGACATTCTTCCCGAGACGATTTGAGAAGGCTTTAATGATGATCATTAATTATAAAATTTATTTATTAATAATATAAAATAATAAAAAATGTCTAAACCGATGAACAGCATGTCAGGGCAGGTGAACATGGTGCTTCGGAATCAGCGCGGTCCCCTGGTTTTTCTGCTCCACGACCGATTTATTGAGATTCATTCCCCAGACTGACAGCTAATCTGGACCATAGGCCCCTTTGACTTGAGTATCTCTTTGCCTTACCGAGCTTTTCCCGGTAAAATAGGGTCGGCTTAGCCTCGATGCGAAATTTCGCAAGATTGCCCAGCCGACGTGGAGGATTCATGAAGCTAACCCGGCGATTTATCCCGATCATCCTGGCCGCGGTGGCGGTGGTGGGTGTCCTGGTCTACTGGCTGGTATGGTGGGAGTCCCGGCCCCCCAAAAACATTTTGCCCTTGGAAGGGCATATGGAGGCCACCGAAACTGACCTGGCCTTTAAGGTGGCTGGCATCATTCAGTACATCTTTTTCCAGGAGGGTGAATGGGTCTCTATGAGCCAGGTGGTGGCCGGCCTGGAGGCCAAGGACCTGAAAGACGAGGTGGACCGGGCCCGGGCCACCCTGGCCGCCTCCAAGGCCAATCTCACCAAGTTTGAGACCGGCTATCGGCCTCAGGAGATCAAGGAAGCCGAGGCTCAGGTGGGCAAGACCAAGGCCGACCTGGTGAACAAGAAGTTGGATTACCAGCGCTACGAAAGCCTCTATCAAAGAAAAGTCGTCCCCGCCCTCACCCGGGACAAGTTCGAGGCCGATTATCTCATGGCCAAAGAATCTCATAAGAGCGCCCAGGAACAATTCAATATGCTCAAAGAAGGCTTCCGGGTGGAAGATATCGACCAGGCCCGGGGCCAGTTCAAAGAGGTCCAGGCCGGTCTGGAGTTGGCCCTTACCCGCTTGGGCTACGGCACCATCGCTTCCCCGGTAAACGGCGTGGTCCTGGTGCGGCCCATGGAACCCGGTATGACCGCCGCGGTGGGCGCGCCGGTCCTTACCCTGGGGGATATGGACAATATCTATTTCCAGGGCTACATCCCGGAAACCGACCTGGCCAAGGTCAAGTTCGGCATGCAGGCCTACGTTACCACCGACTCTTATCCCGGCAAGAAATACCCGGCCTGGGTCTCTTTCATCAGTGCCAAGGCGGAATTTACTCCCAAGACGGTGGAGACCCATAAAGAGCGGGTCACCCTGGTCTACCGCTGTAAGATCCGGGCGCAAAACCTCAACTACGATTTGAAGCCGGGAATGCCGGCGGAAGCGGTCATTCTCCTTGACAGCCAACCAGACCAGCAGCCTAAGCCCTGACCCTGCCATTCGCATCCAGGGGCTGACCAAACGGTTCGGGACGCTGACCGCGGTGGATCATCTGGACCTGGAGGTGGCTTCCGGAGAGGCCTTTGCCCTGGTGGGGCCGGATGCGGCGGGCAAGACCACCACCATGCGCATGCTGGTGGGCATCATGGACCCGGACGACGGTCAGGCCCAGGTCCTGGGTTTCGATACGGTCAAAGACTCGGAGGCCCTCAAAGAGCAGATCGGTTACATGCCCCAGCGCTTCGGCCTCTACGACGACCTGACCGTGACCGAAAACTTGGTCTTCTATGCCGACATTTACCGGGTCTCCCGGAAGGAACGGGATCAGCGAATGCCCCAACTCCTGGGCTTTTCCAACCTGACCCCCTTCCAGGACCGGCTGGCCAGCAATCTTTCCGGCGGGATGCGCCAGAAGTTGGGCCTGGCCTGCGCCCTGATCCACACCCCCCGGCTGCTCTTCCTGGATGAACCCACCTTTGGGGTGGACCCCATCTCCCGGCGGGAATTCTGGGAAATTCTCTATCGGCTCCTGGGCACCGGCCTTACCATCTTTTTATCCACCGCCTACATGGATGAGGCCGAACGGGCCCACCGCGTGGGCCTGATGCACAACGGCCGCCTGCTGATGGTGGATTCTCCCAAGACCATCAAGAGTTCCTTCCAGGGCCAACTCCTTCAGGCCCGGGCCTCCAACCTGTGGACGGCCAGGAAGGTGCTCGGCGATCACCCCCTGGCGCGCCAAACCCTGGCCATGGGCGACCGCCTGATGATCACGGTGGACGACGCTGCCGCAGCCGCGGGCCCCTTACAAAAAGTCCTGGAGGAGGCCGGCCTCACCGATATATCCATGGAGCGGGCCGCGCCCAACCTGGAGGACCTCTTTGTCCAGGTGGTCCGCCGGGATGAAAAAACCGAGGGCGAAAAGGGGAAAAGGCGAAAAGGCGAAAAAGGGCGGGATTAAAAGTTTTCTGTATGGTGCGCACAGCGCAACATGGGATTGCTGTCTTTAACGAAAAACCAAAAACCAAAAACGGTATTAAAACGATGCCGGACCAGGAAAAGGCCATTGTCGTAAAAAATCTCTCCCGCCATTTCGGGACCTTCAAGGCCGTGGACAACGTGAGCTTTGAGGTCAACCGGGGGGAGATCTTCGGCTTCCTGGGGCCCAACGGCGCCGGCAAATCCACCACCATCCGCATGCTCAACGGGCTGCTCCTGCCCACCAGCGGCGAGGGCCGGGTGGGGGGCTTTGACATCATCAGGGAAAACGCCCACATCAAAGAGAATATCGGCTATATGTCCCAGCGCTTTTCCCTCTATGATGACCTGACCGCCCAGGAGAACCTCACCTTTTTCGGGGGCGTCTACGGCCTGGACCCGGACCGGCTTGAGGCGCGCATCACCGAAGTGCTGAACCTGGTGGGGCTGGAGGACCGCCGGCACACCCTGACCCGCATCCTGCCCCTGGGTCTGAAGCAGCGCCTGGCTTTGGCTTCGGCCATCATCCACGAGCCCTCCATCCTGTTTCTGGATGAAGCAACCAGCGGGGTGGACCCCATTTCCCGACGCAATTTTTGGGACCTGATCTACGCCATGGCCCAGGAAGGCCGGACCATCCTGGTCACCACCCACTACATGGAGGAAGCCGAGTTCTGCGACCGGCTGGTTTTGATCTACCAGGGGCGCATCATCGCCCAGGGTACGCCCGGCGAACTCAAAGGCAAGGTGACGGAAACGATCTTGGCGATTTCTCCCGACAACCTGGACAACGCCCTGGCTTTGATCAAAAAACTCCCCCAAGTGTCCGAGGTCGCAGTCTTCGGGGACGGCCTTCACATCGCCACCCCCCGGCCCGACGAAACCGAACCGGCCATCGCCCAAACCCTGACCGCCAACCACATTGCCTTTGGCCGCATCGAACGGGTGCCCCCGAGCCTGGAAGACGCCTTCATTTCCCTGGTACAACAGGCCGAGGGGTAAGGAAGCTGTCAGCCAAGAAAAATCATGAATGCTAAAAACAGAAAACAGAAAACAGAAAACTAAAGCTGAAAGCTGACCGCTGAAAGCTGAAAGCTATCCCCCATGGACCTAAAACGCACCTGGGCCATATCCCGCAAAGAGTTGATTCACATCCGGCGGGACCCCATCAGCCTCCTGCAGGTCATCCTGCTGCCCATCGTCCTGCTTTTGCTCTACGGCTACGCCCTCACCTTCGACATCAAGAACGTCACCGTGGCGGTCTATGACCAGGAGAAAAGCCAGTTCAGCGAAGACTTTATCAACCAGTTCCGGGGCGCCGACTATTTCCGCTTGGTGAAATTCACTCAAGATTACGATGAGTTGAAGCGTATGATCATGGATCATCGAGTCCAGGTGGGCATCCTGCTGCCCTTCGATTTTTCCCGGCAGTTTCAAACGGGGCAGACCGCCTCCTGCCAGGCCCTGGTAGACGGCACCGATTCCAACACCGCCAACATCATCCTGGGGTACATCCAGGCGGTGACTTCCGCTTATAATCAAAAGCTCCTGGCCCAGCGAATCATGGCTAAAGGGCCAGGCCGCGGCGAGATGCCGGTGGATTCCCAGACCCGCTTCTGGTTCAACGAGGATCTGGAGTCCCGCAACTATATCGTCCCGGGGCTCATTGCCGTGATCATGACGGTGGTGGGAGCCCTGCTCACCGCCCTGACCGTAGTAAGGGAGTTGGAGCGGGGCAGTATGGAGGGCCTCATGGCCACCCCCCTCAAACGCACGGAACTGCTGTTGGGGAAGTTGGGGCCCTATTTCCTCATCGGCATGTTTGACATGGCGATGGTTATGGGGATGGGCCAGTTTCTCTTTCAGGTGCCCCTCAGGGGCAGCCCCCTGCTTATGATCGGCATGTCGGCCCTCTTCCTCATCGCCACCCTGGGACAGGGCCTGCTCATCTCGGTGACCTCCGAAAACCAGTTGCAGGCCTTTCAATCGGCCATGCTCACTACCTTTCTACCGGCCTTTTTGTTGTCCGGGTTCGTATTTTCCATCTATCTGATGCCCGTCCCCTTCCAGATCGTCTCGTATATCGTCCCGGCCCGGTACCTGGTGACCATTTCCAAGGGCATCTATCTCAAGGGCCTGGGCATGGAGTATTTGTGGCCCAGCGCCCTGATGCTGGCCGGGGCCGCCACCTTTTTTGTGGTCTTGTCCATCAAGAAGTTCGTCAAAAAGATCAGATGAACAACGCCCTGAAATCAGCCTAAGAGGGGAAAACGATGGAAAACCCGCTGACTCTGTTTATCGGTACTTTTACCACGATGTTGGCAGTCGTCAATCCCCTGGAATCCCTCCCCATTTATCTGAAACTCCTGTCAGGGCAGGATGAACAGGCTCACCTCCGGGTCGCCCGCCTTTCCTGTCTTTATGCCACGTTATTAATTTTTTTCTTTCTGGTGTTCGGTACCGTCATGCTGCAGATCTTTTCAGTATCGCTCAGCATGGTTCGCATCGTCGGCGGCATCATTCTGATGCGCATCGGGTTTTCTCTGTTTTTACCCTCCCCTTCGGGCGGGGTGCTTCATACAGGAGGGAGCGGTGCCAATGGGCAAGAATTGGACATCGCCTTCGTGCCGTTGGCCATGCCGCTGATGTTCGGTCCGGGAGTCCTGGCCACCGTACTGGGCATGTGTTCGCTGGTGCGCCATCCCATCACCGAGTTCACCTCACTGCTCGCCATATCCTTCGCCTGTCTGGCTGCGATGTTCGTCATTTACCTGACCCTGGCCTATGCCAGGTATCTTATGCGTCGCCTCGGCGCCAAGGGGATAGACGCCGCCACCCGTATCGTCGGCTTTTTCGTTTCCGCCATGGGCATGGGGCTGGTCTTCCATGGCATAATCGAGGCCTTGCAAAATTATCATGTTATCCCCGTGGGATGACGGCCGGCAAGACCGTGCTGTCGTCAGGTTGTTTTATCGGCATACTGAAGACTGAACGCTGAGAGCTAATCGCTATGTTTCGCCGCATCCGCCATATCATCATCAAAGAATTCATCCAGGTCCTGCGGGACAAAAAGCTCCGCTTTTTTCTCATCGTGCCGCCTTTGGTGCAGCTCCTCACTTACGGCTACGTGGTCAACTTCGACATCAAAAAAGTGGCCGTGGCCGTCTTCGATGAAAGCCGTACCATGGAATCCCGGCAGCTCATCGACCGCTTCACTTCTACTGACTGGTTTTATGTCAAGTACTTCGTCAACAGCAAAAACGAGATTCTCCGCCGCATCGACGCAGGCGACATCACCATGGCCTTATGGATTCAGTGGGATTTCGCCACCCGGATGCGCCAGGGCAAATCGGGCAAGATCCAGGTGATTGTCGACGCCACCGATTCCAACGCCGCGCTTATCGTCAACCGTTATGCCGGTACGGTCATCGCCACTTACAACCAGGAACAACTGGAGCAGCGCTTTAACAGCAGAGGCCATGATTGGGTCGGCCGTTTCAGCCTCCCCCTGGAGGTGGAGCCTCGGGCCTGGTTCAACGAAAACCTCATCAGCCGGTTCTCCATGGTGCCCGGAGTCATCGCCATGGTGGTGCTCTTGATCAGCCTGATGCTCACGGCCCTGTCCGTGGTCCGGGAAAAAGAGATCGGCACCCTGGAGCAAATCCTGGTGACCCCCATCCGGCCCATCGAGTTGATGCTTGGCAAGACCATTCCCTTTGTCATCATCTCCATGCTGGAAGTGGTCATGGTTACTATAGTCGGGGTTTTGTGGTTCGAGGTGCCCTTCCGGGGCAGCATCATAGTGTTGCTCCTGGGCACCCTGGCCTTTCTTTTCAATTCCGTTGGGGTGGGATTGCTCATTTCCACCATTTCCTCCACCCAGCAGCAGGCCATGATGGCCGGCAACCTCTATTTAACCCCGGCCATTCTCTTGTCGGGGCTGGTCTTTCCCATCGCCAACATGCCGGTGTTTTTCCAATTACTGACGAAACTTAACCCCTTAATGTACTTCATCGTCGTGACCCAAGGGGTCTTCCTCAAGGGCGCCGGTCTGGCCCTGCTGTGGCCCGAAATGCTCTCCATGACCGTTTTAGGCCTGGGCATGCTGGCCCTGGCCGTAGCCCGCTTCAAGGTCCATCTGGCGTAAAAGTTTGGGAAAATCCACTTTCATTATTCTGGATAAAAAGGAAAATAGTTATTATACTAACTGAAAATGGGTCTATATCTGCTTAGGAGCCGGGGCTCTAGATATCTCAGGCTCGAACCATTATAAATGAGTTATTTTTGACACCCTTGAAATCTCGACTGAACCCCAATAATTTCCCCTGGCTGGTTGGCTCCACGGGTTTGGCCCGAGCCGCCCTGGCTGTCCTTATGATTGCCTGTCTGCAGTTCACCTCCTGCTCCAGCGAAAAAAAGAAGCCCGCACCCCCGCCGGTGCCGGTCCTGGTGGCTACCGTGACCGAAAGGACGGTGCCCGTGGAATTAAAGGCCATCGCCAACGTCGAGGCCTACTCCACCGTATCCATCAAGTCCCGGCTGGCAGGTCAGTTGGTCCAGGTCAATTTCAAGGAAGGCCAGGACGTCAAAGCGGGGGAGCTCCTTTTCGTTATAGATCCCCGCCCTTATGAGGCGGCTTTAAAGCAGGTCCAAGCCAACCTGGAAAGAGATAAGGCCCTGGCTAACAAGGCCAAGGCCGATGCGGTGCGTTACGCCGAGTTGATCCGCAAGCACTTCGTCAGCCAGCAGGAGTACGACCAGGCTAAGGCCACCGCCGAATCCCTGGGCGCCACGGTTAATGCCGACCAGGTGGCCGTGCAAAATGCCCAGCTCAATCTCAGTTATTGTTATATCAAGGCCCCCATCAGCGGCCGCACCGGCGCCCTGATCGCCCAACAGGGAAACATGATCAAAGAAAACGCCGATACCGCCATGGTGATCATCAACCAGATCCAGCCCATCTATGTATCGTTTGCTCTCCCCGAGCAGAGCCTGGCGGAAATCCGGAAATACATGGCGGCAGGGAAAGTTCCGGTGGAGGCCATCATTGCCAAACAGGAGGACAACCCCGAGGTGGGCGTCCTCACTTTTATCGACAACACCGTGGATAAAGCGACGGGAACCATCTTGTGCAAGGCCACTTTTGCCAACGAGCCCAAACGGCTGTGGCCGGGCCTGTTCGTTAACGTGGTGGTGAAGCTCGCCACGCAGCCCCATACCGTTCTGGTTCCCTCCCAGGCTATTCAAACCAGCCAGGAAGGTCAGATCGTCTTTGTGGTGAAACCCGACCTTAGCGTTGAAGTGCGTCCCGTGGAAGTGGACCGTAATATCGATGGCGAAATCATCATTAAGAAAGGGCTCAAACCTGGGGAACAGGTCGTGACCGACGGCCAACTGCGCCTTTCGCCCGGAGCCAAGGTCCAGATCAAGAGCGGGCTCTAAAGGTCCTTGGGCGGCCCTATGCACTTCACCGAACTCTTTATCCGCCGGCCGATCATGACCACCCTGGTCATGCTGTCCATCCTGATCTTCGGAGCCATGAGTTATCGCTACCTCCCGGTAAGCGATCTGCCCAACGTCGATTTTCCCACCGTCATGGTGAGTGCCACCCTGCCTGGGGCCTCACCCGAGACCATGGCTGCTGCGGTGGCCACCCCCCTGGAACGCCAGTTCTCCACCATCGCGGGCCTGGATTCCATGAGTTCCACCAACGCCCTGGGCTTGAGCCAGATCACCCTGCAATTCGCTTTGAGCCGGAGCATCGATGCCGCCGCCCAGGACGTCCAAGCGGCCATTGCCAAAGCCGGGGCCCAACTGCCGCCGGAAATGCTCACCCCCCCAACTTATCAGAAAGTTAACCCGGCAGACCAGCCGGTGCTCTACCTGGCTTTAACTTCCGACACCCTGCCGCTTTCCACCGTAGACGAATATGGTCAAACCCTCATGGCCCAGCGCATCTCCATGGTGAATGGGGTGGCTCAGGTCCAGGTTTTCGGTACCCAAAAGTATGCGGTGCGCATCCAACTGGACCCCAAAGCCCTGGCCAGCCGGGGGCTTGGCATCAACGAGGTGGGGGACGCAGTCAAGAGCCAAAACGTCAACCTGCCCACGGGGACTCTGTATGGCGCCCACAAGGCCGTTACGGTCCAGGCCACCGGCCAGCTTACCAACGCCGAGGCTTACCGGCCGCTCATCGTGGCCTACAGAGGCGGCCAACCCGTGCGCCTGTCTGAACTGGGCCGGGTGATCAACAGCGTCGAAAATGACAAGATCGCCTCCTGGTACAGGAACACCCGGGGCATCGTCCTGGCCATCCAGCGCCAGCCGGGCACCAACACCATCGAGGTTGTGGATTCAATCAACAAGATTTTGCCGGTCCTGCGGAGCCAGATTCCGGCGTCGGTGGGAATCTACACGCTGTATGACCGCTCCGCCACCATCCGGGAATCGGTGAATGACGTCCAGTTCACCCTGTTGTTGGCCCTGGGTTTGGTTGTCCTGGTGATCTTCCTTTTCCTGCGCAACCTGTCCGCCACCATCATCCCCAGCCTGGCGCTGCCCATGTCCATCGTGGGTACTTTTGGCGTGATGTATCTGTTGGGCTACAGCCTGGATAATCTCTCTTTGATGGCCCTGATCCTGGCGGTGGGCTTCGTGGTGGACGACGCCATCGTGGTGCTGGAAAATATCGTGCGCCACATGGAGATGGGTGAGAAGCCCTTTGAGGCGGCCCTTAAGGGGTCTCGGGAGATCGGTTTCACAATTCTCTCCATGACCCTGTCTCTGGCCGCGGTCTTTATTCCGGTCTTCTTTATGGGCGGTATATTGGGGCGTCTGCTCCATGAGTTCGCGGTGACCATCGTGGCCGCTATCCTGGTCTCCGGCTTGGTCTCCCTGACCCTTACCCCCATGTTGTGCAGCCGTTTCTTAAAACCGCCCAAACAAGAGCATCACGGTCGTCTCTACATGGCAACAGAGCGCTTTTTCGACGGCATGCTCCGGCTTTATGATACCACCCTGCAATGGGTTCTCAGGCATCGGCGGAGCACCATGCTGTTCTCCGGCCTGCTCCTGGTGGTCACCTTTGTGCTTTTCGCCATGGTTCCCAAAGGTTTCCTGCCCAGCGAAGACACGGGCTCCATCTTTACCTTCACCGAAGCGGCCGAAGGCATTTCCTTCGAGGCCATGGTTAAGGAACAAAAAGCGTTGATGGCCATCGTGTTGCAAAACCCCTATATGAAGAATTTTTTCTCCAGTGTCGGAGCCGGCGGCCCCAACGTGGCGGGCAATACCGGCCGCATGTTCATCCGCCTCATCCCCCGCAATCAGCGTCCGGGGGTGGACGAGATCATTCAGGACTTGCGAGTCCAACTGGCCACCGTCCCGGGTATCCGGGCCTATCCGCAGAACCTCCCGCCAATCCGCATCGGCGGTATGCTGACCAAGGGCCTCTATCAGCTTACCCTGCAGAGCCCGGACACTGCCGAACTCTTCAAGTATGCCCCCTTGCTTCAAGACAAGATGCGGGCTTTGCCGGGTCTGGTGGATATCAACAGCGACCTGCAGATCAAAAACCCCCAAGTGAACGTGGTGATCGACCGGGACAAGGCGGCCACCCTGAGGGTTTCGGCCCAGCAGATCGAGGATGCCCTCTACTACGCTTACGGCTCCCGGCAGATCTCCACCATCTATGCCCCGAACAACGAGTATCAGGTCATCATGGAACTGGAGCCCCGTTACCAGTTGGACCCTACGGCCCTGCAATGGCTTTACGTGAGGTCGAGTGACGGGCAACAGGTGCCGTTGAATGTGTTGGCCAACTTCACCCAGACCCTGGGACCCCTCACCATCAACCATGCGGGGCAGCTGCCCGCGGTGACCATCTCCTTCAACCTCAAGCCCGGAGCGGCCCTGGGGGATGCCGTGGCCGCGGT
Source organism: Desulfobaccales bacterium (assembly GCA_041648175.1). NCBI lineage: Bacteria > Pseudomonadati > Thermodesulfobacteriota > Desulfobaccia > Desulfobaccales > Desulfobaccales bacterium. Next base: position 83,748 of record JBAZPO010000009.1, read on the forward strand.
GCAAAAAGAAGCCCGGCAAATGCTGCCGGCCACCATCAGCACCAGCTTTCAGGGCGCGGCCCAAGCCTTCCAGGCCTCCATGCAGGGCCTGTGGCTGCTGCTGGCCATGTGCATCCTGGTGATCTACATGATCCTGGGCATCCTCTACGAGAGCTTTATCCACCCCGTGACCATCCTTTCGGGTCTGCCGTCCGCCGGGGTGGGCGCCTTGTTAGCCCTGTTGCTCTTTCACCTGGACCTGAACATCTATGGCTTTGTGGGAATTATTATGCTGGTGGGCATTGTCAAGAAGAATGCCATCATGATGATCGACTTCGCTCTGGAGGTCCAGCGCAACGAAGGCAAAACTCCTAAAGAAGCCATCTACGCCGGAGCCCTGGTCCGCTTCCGGCCCATCATGATGACCACCATGGCGGCGCTCATGGGCGCGCTGCCCATCGCCTTAGGGTTAGGCGCCGGGGGCGAATCCCGCCAAACTCTGGGCATCTCGGTGGTGGGCGGCCTGTTGGTCTCCCAACTCCTCACCCTCTACATCACCCCGGTCTTTTACCTGTATATGGAATCCCTCCAGAAAAAGGCCGGCAAATTCTTCCGCCGCCGCACGAGCCTGGCCAGCCAGCCAACTGAGTTCCTCCCCACCCCGGACACCTCACCTTTCGATCCGCCCAAAAAGCTCCGCTGAGTCTGGATTAATCCGGTTGCCCTCAGGCATACATCAACCGTCCTTTGGGTTCGGGAATGGTGCGTCCCAATTCCTGGGCCGTCCCGATCCATTCGTCAATAATCTGTTCCAAATTGGCCAGGGTTTCGAGATATGAAGCACCGTCGGCGGCGCAACCCGGTAACTCCGGAACCTCGGCGATGAACGCCTGGTCTTCCTGGCTCCAATACATGATGATTTCATAGCGATACTTACTGCTCATCTTCCTTGCCTCCCAGGAGATACTTGAGTATCACCTGCCTCACCTGTTTGACCTGGTAAGGTTTGGCCTTGCCAGCCTTACTCTGGAGACTGAGAATTTTCCTCGTTCCCAAGCTCCTGCTTGGGAACGAATAATTTTCGCCCAAGCTCTGCTTGGGCACCTTAGTTGCGCTTGGGAACGAAAGCGGCTCTAACAAATCCGCGGCAGCAAATCCCCCGACGGCGGGTCCAGGATGCGGGCGGTGCCGATAACGGTGCGCACCTGCACCCGGCCCGCTGGCCCCTCGCCCACCTTGCCGATGACCCGGGCCGTCTCCCCGTAAGGGCTGCGCCGAATGATGAACAGCGCCTTGGCCGCATCCTCCGGGGCCACGAGGATGAGCATCTTGCCTTCATTGGCCACCTTGAAGACATCCAGCCCCAACGCCTCGCAGGCCGCGGCCACCGCGGGTTGCACCGGCACCCGGTTCTCGATGATTTCCATGGAAACTTGAGACTGCCGGGCGATTTCGTTCAAGGCCGCGGCAATCCCGCCCCGGGTGGGGTCCCGCATGGCGTGAATCTTACAGTCTTCCTCCAACAGGTTCAGCACCAACCCGGAAAGGGGCGCGGCGTCGCTGGCAATGGCCTCGCCGTCCAGGAGTTTTTCCCGGGCCAGCATTACCGCGGTGCCGTGATCCCCCACCGACCCGGTAAGGATGATCTCGTCCCCAGGCCTCGCGGCCGCCCCCGATACCCCAGGCCGCAACACCAACCCCACCCCAGCGGTGGTGATAAAAACCTTGTCCGCGGACCCCTTGGGCACCACCTTGGTATCCCCGGTCACGATAGCCACCCCGGCTTCAGCCGCAGTCGCCTGCATGGACTCGGCGATGGCCTGCAAAACCGAGATTTCCAGCCCCTCCTCCAATATAAAAGACGCTGATAGGACCAAAGGCCGGGCCGCGGCGGTGAGCAGATCGTTCACCGTGCCCGCCACCGCCAACCGGCCGATGTCGCCGCCGGGAAAAAATAGCGGGTCCACCACAAAGGAGTCGGTGGTAAACGCCAGTTGGTGGGAACCCACCAGGACGGTGGCGCTGTCGTCGCCGACCCGGTTCGGGTCGCCATACCGGGCCAGGAAGACCTCATCGATGAGCGTCGCCATCTCCCGGCCGCCGGCGCCGTGACTCAAAAGAATTCGTGACATAAAAGGATGGTCCTTTCGGGACAGTGAAGGGAGGACCGGGGGCAAAAGGGAAAGAGGCGAAGGGGCGAAAAGGATAAAAGCAATAAATTTTTATCCCTTCCCTTTTCGCCTTTTATCCTTTTCCCCTTTTCCCCCTTTTTCAAGTTATCTCTCGTACCTATACGCTGCGGCGCAAGCGCCCTCATTGGAGACCATGCAAGGTCCCAGGGGTTGGACCGGGGTGCAGCGGGTTGCGAACAGGGGGCATTCCACCGGACGCAGCACGCCCCGCAGGACCTCGCCGCAGCGGCAGGCCGAAGGGGGCGGGGGCGTAAGATTTTCCCATATTTTAGGAAACCGGGCTCGGGCGTCGAAGCGAGCGTAAGTTGAGCGAATCCCGGCGCCGCTGCCGCAAATGATTCCCAACCCCCGCCACTGGGCGTCTTCGGGTGCGAAGACCTCTGCCAGCAGCGCCTGAGCCCGGGGGTTGGCGGGGACCTGGACCGCCCGGGTATAGACGTTGTCTACGATGGCCTGGCCCTGGTGCAGTTGCCGCAAAATCGACTCTATCCCCAGGAGCATGTCGATGGGCTCAAAGCCGGTGACCGCGCAAGGCAGGCCAAATTCGGCGGGAATAAAATCGTAGGCTTCGGCCCCGATAATGGTGGTAACATGCCCCGGACAAAGCAGCCCGGAGACCCGCACCTCGCCGCTGGACAGCAACGCCTTAAGCGCCGCGGGCATGGTCTTGTGGACGCACCAGACGGAAAAATTGTCCAGGTCATAGTGCGCCGCGGTTTTTATGGCCAGGGCGGTGGCAGGCATGGTGGTCTCAAAGCCCACCCCGAAGAAGACCACATGGTTCTCAGGGGTTTGCCGGGCCAACTCCACCGCATCCAGAGGGGAGTAAACCACCCGCACGTCGGCCCCTTGGGCCCGCAGACCTTCCAGGGTGATGTTCGTGCCGGGGACCCGGAGCATGTCGCCGAAGGAGGCCAGGATTATATGCGGTTCGGTCCCCAGGGCCAGAAAGGCGTCCAGGTCTATTTGCGCGGTGACGCACACCGGGCAGCCGGGACCGGAAATCAGCTTAACATCGGGAGGCAACAGCGTTTTCAGCCCGAAGCGGGCCGCAGCCATGGTATGGGTGCCGCAAACCTCCATGACCGTGGCGGGGCCTTCCGCCAAGTTCGCCAGGCGCCGGACGAGTTCCTGGACCAGGGCCTGGTCCCGAAACTCGTCAATAAACTTCATCGACCAGGGTCCTGATCATGGAGAGGGTCTCCGCGGCATGCTCGGCATCCACCCGGGCAATGGCCAGTCCGGCGTGAATGAGCACGTAATCGCCTAACACCGCCTCGGGAAGCAGATCGAGGCGCACCTGGCGGGTCACCCCATCCACTTCGGCTACGGCGATAGTCCCGTCGATTTCAATGAGTCGCATGGGAATGGCAATACACATAATATTTCCTGTTTAACAGATTTTTCTCATTTTACAAAGCTTAAGGTGTTTATAAGCTATGGGGTAAAAGGGTAAAAGGGTAAAAGGGGAAATACCCGTGGTACAGGCTTTCCAGCCTGTATAGACGCGTGCTTTCGCCTCCGGCTAAATGAAGACTAATATTTTTAGTGGATGGCCAAGTCATTCCTTTTTCCCTCTTCGCCTTTTCGCCTTTTCCCCCTCTCTTTGCGCGGCCACGGCCACCTGGCCCAGGGCGATGGCGCCGTCGTTGGGCGGCGCCAGGGTGTGGGTCAGCACCTCAAAGCCCCGTTCTGCAAGGGTCTGGTGCAGCCGGCTAAAGAGCAAGGCGTTCTGCATCACCCCGCCGGACAGGGCCGCGAGGTTAAGCCCGGTCCGCTCCCGAACCAGGTCGCAGGCGTCGGCCAGGAGCCGCACCAGGGAATTATGGAAACGGCCCGCAATGGCGGCGGTGGCAACGCCGGCCAGGTAGTCCGTCACCGCACCGCCGAAGATGGCATGAGTATCCAGGACCAGGACATCACCTTGAGCACGAACGGCCGCGGGGTAGAAGCCGTCTTCGTTTTCATCCGCGGCCATTTCCAGTTCCATGGCGGGTTGGCCTTCGTAGGTCCGGGTGCGGCAGACGTTCAGGGCCCCGGCCAGCGCGTCAAAGAGGCGTCCGGCGCTGGTGGTGAGGGGTGAATTGAGCCCCTCGGCCAGTTGGCGGTGCAGAATACGGGCTTCCAAGGGAACGAAATCTATCCCTAGCTGCCCGGCCTGACTTAAAAAGTCGTCGCCATGGAGGGCATACAGGTAGGCTGCAGCCATGCGCTTGGGGTCTTTGACCGCGGCTTCCCCACCCGGCAGGCGCACGCGCGCGAGATGACCGGCCCGGGTAAAATCGGCCAGATCCGCCACCAGGAGTTCGCCACCCCACACGGTGTCGTCTTCGCCGTAGCCCGTGCCGTCCAGGGCGATGCCGATACATTTGTCGGTGCGGCGGTTTTCCGCGAGACACGCGGCGATATGGGCGTGATGGTGCTGCACCCCGATAAGCCGCACCCCGGTCAGCCCTTTAGCATAACGGGTACTGAGATAATGCGGGTGCAGATCGTGCGCCACGATCACCGGGTCCTGGCGGCACAGGGCCTTAAAATGGGTGATGGCCCGCTGGTAATAGTCGAAGGTCTCCACGCTGTCCAGGTCGCCGATATGCTGACTGAGCAACGCCACTCCCTGAGCGGCCACGCAGAAAGTATTCTTTTGTTCAGCCCCTACCCCCAAAATCGGTTCTGAGTCAAGGGGCAGATAAATAGGGTCCGGGACAAAACCCCGGGCCCGCCGCAGATAAATGGCGGCGCCGCCGACCACGGGCCGGACCACGGAGTCATCACATGGCACCTGGATGTCCCGGTTATGCATCAGAAAGGCGTCGGCCATCCCCTTTAGTTTGCTGCGGGCCTCATCATTACCATAAACCAGGGGCTCTTCGCTCAAGTTGCCGCTGGTCATCACCAGAGCGGGGGCATGCTCCATGAGCAAAAAATGCAGGGGCGTGTAGGGCAGCATAAGCCCCAGGTACTTATGGTTCGGGGCCACGTGGCGCGAGATGCCGCTTTGGTCCCGCCGGCGGACCAAGACGATGGGGCGCTCCCGGGAGATCAACCGGACCCGTTCCGCCTCGCCTAAATGGCACAGGCGCTGAGCCTCAGTCAAATCCCGGACCATGAGGGCAAAGGGTTTGGCCACCCGGCCCTTGCGTGCCCTTAAGCTTTGGACGGCCGCGTCAACGCTAGCGTCGGCCGCCAGGTGAAAGCCCCCCAGCCCCTTGACGGCCACAATCTTGCCATCTTTGAGCAGCCGGGCCGCGGCGAGGATAGCTTCCTCATCCAGGCGCTTCTCACCCTGTTCCAGCCAGACCAGGGGGCCGCAAAGGGGGCAGGCGGTGGGTTCGGCATGAAAGCGCCGGTCCTCGGGGTCCTCATATTCCGCCCGGCATTGGGGGCACAGTTCAAAGGCCGCCATAGTGGTGTGGGGGCGGTCATAGGGCACTTCCCGGATGATGGTGAACCGGGGGCCGCAGTTGGTGCAGTTGGTAAAAGGATACTGATAACGGCGGTTTAAGGGGTCGGTGATGTCGTTCAGACAGTCGTCGCAGGTAGCCACGTCCGCGGGGATCAGGGCCTGGGTAGCTTTAAGGTGCCGGCTCTCCCGGATGGTAAAGCCTTGGCTCCCTTGAGGCGGCGTGGCCTGGCTCACCACCGCCTCGATACGGGCCAGGGCCGGGGCCTGGTGTTGCAGTTCGCCGATAAACGTGGCCACCGCCGCGGGGGAGCCTTCGACTTCGATTTCCACGCAAAGGGACGTATTGCACACCCAACCGGCCAGGTGATGCCGCCGGGCCAGCCGGTAGATAAAGGGCCGAAACCCGACGCCTTGCACCACGCCGGTGACCTGTAGCCGTTTGCGGGCCAGATTCTCGGAAATCGCCATGAACATCTTTGTCTCGGGGCTGAAAAACTCCCGGATTTACGTATAGATAATAAAAGTATAACAAAATATTGCGATGATCCCCAGGAGCAAATTGCCGCCGCGAGACGAGAAGATCAATGCGGCGAAAGCGCTATTACGGATCACCACAGAGACGTTATGCTTGACTAAGTTGCTTTGACAAAAGCTATTATAATTAAAGAAAAAAGTATATTAATCATTGTAACTGTGGTATCGATAAACAATAGTAGCATTGGTTCAGCTCAGTTTTTCCCTGGTTACGGCTCGTCTTCAGGCGCGCCATTCACCGCACCACGGCCTTGGATGGCTCGGCTGCCCTCAAGCGTTCTAGCCGATATTGAACTTGGTGAAAAACTGAAAATATAGAAAAAATTATGATAAAATATCCCGAAATGGTTCATTATTAAGGCGTCTTGGGGTGCCGGAATCGGTCTCCGACGGGCGGTGAGGTCAACAGCTACATGGTCAAGCCGGTGGATTTTGACAAGTATTTTCAGGTAGTGGAGGAATTAGGCCTCTACTGGCTCCTCCTGAACAAAGTCCCCAACTGAGACCACTTAGGTCATTTTTCTATGGAAGCGGCTGATCTGCGCAAAGACTCAGAGTGCAGTACGGGGTCCCTGCGTATTTTAATTCTCGAAGATATGGCTAGCGACGCCGAACTCATGACCTATGAGTTGCGGCAAGCCAGGATCGATTTTTCTTATCGGCGCGTCACGGACCGGGAACAATTTCTCGCCGCCCTGGACGAAGAAAAGCCGGATGTGATCCTTTCCGACTTCCACCTGCCGGGGTTTGATGGCCTGGAAGCCCTGGCCCTGGCCCAGGCCAGGTACCCCGAAGTACCCTTCATCTTTGTCTCTGGAGCCATGGGTGAGGAAGTCGCCATCGAATCCTTGAAGCGCGGGGCCACCGACTACGTTCTCAAAGACCGCCTCTCCCGGTTGGGGCCTGCGGTCCAACGGGCCCTGCGGGAGGCCGAGGAGCGCCTGGAGCGTCGCCAGGCCCAGGCCGCGCTGCGAGACAGCGAGGCACAATTTCGCCTCCTCCTCAAGAACATCCCGGCCGTGGTGTATAAAGGCTACCTCGATTATGCGGTGGATTTTGTCGATGGGAAAGTGGAGGAAATCACCGGTTATTCCAAGAACAACTTCGATTCCCGGAAAGTGAGGTGGTCGGACGTCTTGCTCCAAGAAGACCTGCCGGGATTTAAAGAGGCCTTCCGGGAAGGACTGAAGGGTTCCAAGTCCTACATCCGGGAATACCGGGTCAAAAGAAAAGACGGAGAGGTCATCTGGATCCAGGATCGGGGCCAAATCTTTTGTGGTCCGGATGGCGGGGTGGATTACATACACGGCGTGTTCTTTGACGTCACCGAACGCCGGCAGGTTCAAGAAGCCTTGAGGGAGAGCGAAAATCGCTTCGCTTCCTTTATGCGCTACCTCCCCGGCATCGCCTTTATGCGTGACATCCAAGGGCGTTATCTCTATGTCAATGAAACCTGGGAGAAGGTTCGGCAGCGCCAACTTCAATCCGTGGTTGGGAAAGTCTTCAATGAGGTGTGGCCGGCCGAAAAGGTCGCACAATTAAATGAAGGCGACCGGCGCGTTCTCACCCGGGGCGAGCCGGTGCAGAATATCGAAGAGATTTCTCAGGATGACGGCGCCCATATCTGGCTGGTCAATAAATTTCCCATTCTGGACAAAGACGGCAAACCCATTATCATCGGCGCGGTGGGCATAGACATTACTCGGCGGCGGCGAGCCGAAGAAGCCCTGTGGGACTCGGAGCAGCGGCTGCGCTTCCTCACCTCCCAACTCCTCACCGCCCAGGAGCGGGAACGGAAACGGATTTCCATGGAGCTGCACGACGAGTTGGGCCAGAGCCTGGCGGTCTTGAAGCTGCAAATCCGGGCCATTGAACGTGGCCTGGATGAAGGTCAGCTGGACTTAAGGGTGGAGTGTCGGGAATTGCTTGAATACCTGGACGGAGTGATTGACAATGTTCGACGCCTGTCCCGGGATCTGAGCCCCGCCATCCTGGAGGACCTGGGCCTGCAGTCGGCCCTGAAGTACTTGATAAACGGGGTCAGCAAGCATTATACGGTCTCCCATTCCTTTGAAGTTGAGGATTTGGACCAGCTCTTCACCTCTGACGCCCAAATCATTATTTATCGCATCTTTCAGGAATGCTTGACCAACATCTCGAAGCATGCCGACGCCAGCCAAGTCTCCATTGCGATACGCAAAAAAGACGACTTGGTTTCCATTGTCTTGGAAGACAACGGCGCGGGGTTCGATCCGCGCCAAATTTCGGCCCGCCGGGTCGCCGGTCGAGGTCTGGGACTGGCCGCTCTCAACGAACGGGCCCGGATGTTGGGCGGGACTCTGGATATCCGGAGCCAGCCCGGGACCGGCACCAAGGTGACCTGTATTATTCCCATCGGTCATCCTTATGAGTCGATTGACCGTTGAGAGCGGGTTTCCGGCTTACAGAAAACAGCAAACCGTAGCCCAGGCTTGGAGATATTTTCTGGCCCTTTTGCCGATCGCTGCATAATAACGGAGGCACATAATGGACAGCCCTTTCAAGATCTTGTTGGCCGATGACCATGTGATGTTTCGCCGGGGCGTCCGAAGAATTATTCAAGGATTAGACAATGTGGAGGTAGTTGGAGAAGCCAGTGACGGCCTCGAACTCCTGCGACTTTTGAAGGATCTCGACCCCAATTTGGTGATTATGGATATTTCCATGCCCAACCTCCGCGGCTTGGAAGCCACCCGGGAGATCAAAAGTGTCGATTCCCGGGTCAAGGTTTTGATCCTGACCATGCACAAAGACCGGGAATACCTGTATCATGCCCTGACTGCAGGCGCGGAAGGGTATTTGCTCAAGGAAGATGCCGATGGCGAACTGATCTCCGCCATCGAAACCCTGCGCAAGGGCGGCACCTTTATATCCTCATTGCTTTCGGCCCAAATGGCCGATATCTTTGTGGATAAGTTCCGGCCCGGCGGCGAGTCCTTGACCGCCCCGGAAGAACCTCTCACCGTCAGGGAACGGGAGATCATCAAGCTCATCGCCGAAGGCAAATCTAGCAAGGAGATCGGCCAACTCCTCTTTATCAGCAGCCGGACGGTCCAGCATCACCGCGCCAACATCATGAGAAAATTGAACCTCAAGAAAACCGCAGACCTGGTGATGTACGCCATCCAGAAAGGTTACGTTACAGCCCAAGACCTGTGACGGCTTGCGGCAACTGCTGCAATTCGTTTTTCTTCATTCCTCAACCGCTTCGACCGCATTCCCCAGGAAAATAATTCCATCTTGAAGTATCCTGTCGGGGCGGATCTGGGTATTGTTGACCAACTATAGGTAATTTTACCTATAGGCAAATGGGCAGTAGTGCCAATTCCTTTCCGCCGTCTTCTCCATTACACTGGGAACCAAGATGGTATCCAGCGTGAATGTCAATCTTCCTACTGAGGCGAACCCCATAGAGGGCCATTACCCCATCATTTTGGCCGACGCCCATGCGCGGTTCCGCCGCGCAATGCGAAAAATTCTCGAAGAACATCCTGGCCTCAAGGTCTCGGGGGAAGCCGGCAATCGTTACGAGTTGTTCGATCTCTTAAAACAATCGCCCCCGGCCCTGGTGATCCTCGATGTATCTATGCCCGATCTTCGGGCCCGGGAAGGAATTCGACTCATCAAATTGCACTATCCCGAGGTGAAGGTCTTGATCATGGTCCTGGAACTGGAACCGGAATATTTATTTCAAGGATTGGCGACCGGAGCCGCCGGGGTTCTCCCGAAACAATATGTGGCGGGACAAATCTTCCTGGCCATTGCCGCCGTCCGTCGGGGCGAAGTCTATATCCCCCCCCGGTTCTGGGGTGATGCCCAACCTTTGGCGAAGACGGTCACGGTGAATGAGACATTTGTTGAGCCCGCCTAGGCATTTTTACCTAACGGCAAATAGGTAATTTGGCGGATTGATTTCAATACAAGAAAATGTGTTAAATAGCATCATGCTTAATCTGGTTCCCTCGTCCTCTATGCAGACATCTTCCGTCCACCTCAGTAGGCAGACAAGGAGCAGACCGATGGCTAAATACGACGTTCTCTTGGTTGGCGACGGCACGAACCTCCTGCGGACCATTGGTTGGGTTTTGGAATATAAAGGCTTTGCGGTAAAAGCCACGGCGAGCCCGGAGGCCGCTCTGGAAGCCCTGGTAAAAAAGAACTACGATATGGTCATTGGCAAGCTCACTGCGGATGACCGTGAGATTTTTGACATCCTGGATCGGGCCAAGCGGCTCAATCCCGACGTCAAGGTCATGGTAATCAGCGCCAATGGCGAGGCCATCTTCCCCCTGGAAGCCTACGAACTGGAGATCGACGACTACATCCTGATGCCGGTGAGCCCTGCTGAACTGTGGCGCCGGGTGAGTCAATGCCTGACAGACCACGAGGTGGTGGAACTCCAACCCCTGCGGCTTCCGGCGGACCTTCCCCAAGAGCGCGACCAGGCCAGGCCTCAAACGATGCTGATGCTCCACGACCTCAGGGGTGCCATGGTGTCCACCGCCGCAGCCATGAAGCTCATGGTCCGGGGCACCTATGGCGACATGAGCGAGGGGGCCCGGTCTCGACTGCAGGAGGTCTCCGGCAGGGTCGAAAACTTGATTCACCTGACCGATGAGTTTCTCGGTAAGGCCCTGGGGATCCCTGGTCTGGGTGAAAGAAAACGGGACCGCCTCGATTTAAGAGCAGATATCGTCGAACCGGTCCTGACTGAACTGGCCTCCGACATCCGAGACCATAAAATTACCCTGGTCAACCGCTTGCCCAACCGGCTGGAAGGCAAGATTCCGGTCCGGGGCAGTAAACCGTGGCTGAAAAGCGTCTTCAGAAACCTTATCAGTAATGGCATTAAATACGGCGGCAACGGCTGCACCATCGTCGTGGATTTCGAGACTCAAGGGTCCAACTGCCGGTTGAATGTCTATAATACCGGCAAGACCGTTCCCGAAGCCTACCGCTCCATGCTCTTTACGTATGGCCCGGAGATGCGGCGCTCGAAAAAGGGACGCTCAGGGCTGGGTCTGGGGCTGCCGCTCAGTCGGGACATCCTCCAGGATTACGGCGGCGACATCTGGTACGAACCCAAAAGCGATGGCTCCAACTTTGTAGTGTCGTTACCCCAATAACGAACCAGGTTTAAAAATCCGTGAACCCAAGGAGCTTCTGGGGCCTCTTTTTCCAGAGGAAGTTAGAAAAATTTTGGGAGTAACCGGGGTAGAAGGCTAACGGGGGCCTTCACCCCTTTTTTTGGTTGTGATTCCCTGGGGGGCCACATCATCCCCCTGCGCTTAGATCCTTGCTTTTTTTGTTTTTACTTGACAGCGATTTGCAGTATAAGTAAATAAATATAGGATGAAACAGGCGATGCCGCCGCAAGCAAGAGGGCAGTAACAACGAGGAGGATGTATCCAACATGAAGGTGAAGGGTAAGGTAAAATGGTTCAATGATGCCAAAGGGTTTGGCTTCATTTCTCAGGAAGACGGCACCGATGTCTTTGTGCATCATTCCGCCATCCAGGGGGAAGGGTTTAAATCTCTCCAGGAAAACCAGGAAGTTGAGTTTGAAGTGGTTCAGGGCCCCAAAGGCCTCCAGGCCCAAAACGTCGTCAAACTTGGACGTTAGGGACTAACCCCGTGCGGCTCCAGGGGTAGGGCCCCCTGGAGTCTTGCTGTCTCAGCGCTGCAGACCCAAGCCCTTCCGCGTCGCCCTGCCTTCCGGATAGGCCATTTCCGGCGCGGCTTTTTGGCTTCGCCCTCCACACCCGGCCCCAGGGCCGGGCACTAGGGCTGCTCGCTGCCGCCACCCTCTGATACCTAGTTGCGGTCATACAGGTAAATTTAGTTTTTTAGGGGCGGACCTATATGGTCCCCCTCAGAGCAACCGTAGGGCGGGAAAGCGTAGCGCATCCCGCCTTTTTTCTCGTTCCCAAGCACAAGCCTTGGGAACGCAAATTTCTGGCGGAGCTCTGCTTCGCCACCTTATCGCCTCTTCACCCGGTGACAGAGGTCTGTTTTTCGTTGAGCTCTCTTTGCAAAGTCTTAAAACTGAGTCATGGCTCCTCACCTTTCTGGCAATATCTGCGAGCCAGCCTATAGTTAGCTGAAGTCATCATGCAAACGGTCCCTTTGGTTAATTTTGGTAGTCGCAGACTTTAGCCTGTCCCGGCATATGCAAGACGTCTATTTTTTCTCGTTCCCAAGCGCAAGCCCTGGGAATGTAAATTTCCGGCGAAGCTCTGCTTCGCCACCTCATTGCGTATCTGCTAAACGCCTGATTATGAAAAACCTCTGGCACTGAAAGAAATCCTGACATGGAAAAAGCGTTATCTGATCCCCCTGCTCAGATTAAATTACCGGGTAACAGAGCCTTGTGCCGCTTTGGTGGCTTTCCTGGGAAACTGGCCAAAACCAAGCGCGCCGATGACGGCACAAAGTCCCCTGGCAGCGGCACACGGGCGGTTGCGAACTGGAAGTAAGCGGTCCATGATGGCCCCCAGGCGAAGTACAGCGGCAGAAAGCGTATCAAGTTCCATATGTTGCGGCTAATTGTTTCGGGATTATCCGGTACATGGCACAAAAAGGGGCAAAAAAGGGTTTTCACAAGGGTGCTAGTTGCCCTAAAACGCGCTTAAAACACTAAAAAACGGCAAAAAAGCGCTCAATATTGCCCGGAATAGGACATGTTTTTACCACATGCTGTCATCTATGAATTTTAGTTTTTTGTAAGGGCGGTCCAATGTGCCCGCCCTCAGATGGTCGCACCTGCAGGTGCGTTTCTATAAAACCGAAGCTATTTTTCCTTCTATGAGAGCAACTTTGTATGACAACCTCGCATAGCCGCTTCACCCGGCCCTGCGTCCAGAAAAGGATTGACCGGGACCCTCTGAATTGTTATTTTGTAACATGTAGGAGCATATGCACTCTGAATGCACGGATATTGAATCAAGTTTTTTTGCCGAAAACTGAAAACTGTTTTTAAGGGCGTCAGTATGTCCAAGCTTGCCAATTACTTTACCAAGGCTGACCGCAAGAAACTCTTCTTCGACTATCTCAAGCTCGTGGGCATCCTCGAAATCATTATTTTTATCGTGGTGGTCCTGTGGGCCTCGGATGATAAGTACCACCGGGTGCAGTCCGCCTTTCCCTGGCGGGAATACGTCTTTGTGGCCTTTGCCTTCCCCATTGTCTTCACCTTCCTCATGGGAGTGATCATCACCGGATTCAATTACTTCCTGGGAGGCGAAGCAGAAGTCAAGGCGGAAAGTGGTGAAGACCCTGCTAACCAGATGGACGCGCTGATCGGCCAGATCAAGCGCCTGCCCTACCTGAGCATTTTATTCCTGCTGCTGGTGACCATCTTCGCCCTCTACAACATGAACCACATCATGGCCTGGCTGGGTTCCTTGGGCTATAACACCTTCCGCTTCCTAAGCTATGTGCTGGCCGGATTGGGTGTGATTGTGGTCATCTACCTGATGTTCTTTCTCTTCTTCAAATACCGCCTTAACCATAAGCATATGAAATATCAGTATTACTCTGATATAGGCGACAAGCACGGGCTCATTATCTTGGATGACCGCACTGTCCTGGCGAGAAATGGGAATCTCCTGGTGAAGGGACGGCGGTGGCGGGGACCCAAGCAGGTGGGCAAGGCTACCAATCCCCCGGAATTATATTCTCCGGAACCACCCAACCCGGACCACCTGTCGTTGCCCAAACCCGAATGATCTCAACCTCTCCGGACTGGGGGGGCAGCTCTACCTCCCGGACCTGCCGGACCCTTATTATGGCTGCACTGCCCCAAGAAGTGCGGCCTTTTTTGCGCCGGGTCCGGGCCAGGCCCCGCCGGGATCTGGGATTGCCGGCCTGGGATTGGGAGCCTGAAGCGGCCGTGGTGGCCCTGTCCGGGATGGGACCCGCCGCAGCGCGCCGGGCCGCCGAGACCCTGATCAGCCTCTGCCGGCCCGAGCTTCTGGTCTCGATGGGGTTCGGCGGTGCTTTGGTCCCGGGGTTGGCTACCGGAAATGTGGTCCTGGGAGAAACCTTCTGGCACTATAACCCTGACATCCGAAAACTTACCGCCGGAGCCCGGCCACCTGCCCCGCGACCCCTTATACAGCTGCGTCAGGCCTTGAAGACCGCGGGACTCACCACCGTCAGCGCCAGCCTGGTTACCACCACCCGCATCATCCATAAAAAAGACCAGGGAGAGCCCTTAACCGCTTTGCCGCACCCGGTTTTGGATCTGGAAACCGGCGTCCTGGCCGAACTCGCCGCCGCGCATAACCTGCCGTTTCTAAGCCTCAGGGCGATTACCGATACGGCCGGGGAGGAGATTCCGGAATTTCTCCGTCATGCCGGAGACCCGGACGCGACCGTCGGCGTCCGGGAAGCCCTCAAGTGGCTGGCCCAGGATTTCCGCCGCGTACAAGACCTCTTGAGACTCTGGCGCGCCAGCCGCCGCGCCGCCCAAGCTCTTTCCGAAGCCTTGATGATCCTCTGGCCTCACCTTCTTTTCACTGAACACTGAAATTCGTTTTTATGCCCTCATTCCCAAGCTCCAGCTTGGGAACGCAACTCTCCGCCCAAGCTCTGCTTGGGCACCACCCCTAAAACGCAATTGTGATACTAAGGAGCAATTTTGAGCACCAGCCACGTCAGGAAGGGAACATAAATAAAGAACCCCACCCAGCCCAAGCAGGTCTCGCCGATGATAAAGGTCATGGCCAGGTTAAAGCCCAGGATACCCAGGTAGAAGGCGGGACCCAGGAGCGCCTGGGAAGGAAAGCTTAACCTGCCCCAATCCCAATAAGGGGCTGACGGCACCCGGGTAATCACCAGCTGCAAGACCCGGATGAGCACCAGGGCCACCAGGAACCAGCCGCCGAAGTTGGTCAACGTGATCCCGAAATAGGTCCCGCCCTCGGGATAGCCGTAAATTTGCCCCAAAAACCAGCGGTACCCCCTGAGCGCCAGGGGATCGATGACGATATCCAGGGTGACCATCAACACCGCCCCGAGGATCAAGACGCGCCAGGACCCCTGCATGGCGGCTTCCCCCTTCAGGAAAAAACCGCGCCCTTTCCAGCCCCCCGGCGTCAACGCCACCAGGGCCAGGGCGAAGCTCGCATAGGCCAAAAAGACGTAGGACAGGGAATCCATGAAGGGCACCCCGGCCACCCACAATTCCTGGTCCCGTGTGGCGGGGATGTATAGGTACTCGCCAAAAGGAAACCCGCTATGAATGGAGGAAAATTCCGCCATCCAGGAGATGACATATCCCAAAACCACAAAAGACAGGGCCCGGCCCGCGCCCAAATGCCAGGTGGCGATCACCAGATAAGCCCCTAAAAAGATAAACACGTAAGGCCGCAACCAGATGGTTCCCGCCAAAAGCCCCAGGCCATCAAGCATGTTTCTTGTTCCTTTTCAGGTGCGAGGGCCGAAGCGACCGGCGACCTCAGCCACCAGGGCGGCTTGCAAGGCGGGACATTTCCCTAAAGCCTCACCCCGGTTCCCTGCCTGAATGTCATAAATTATAGTGAGATTATCGCCTTAAGCTCCAGCTAATTTGCTACAATTGATTATAATAGATAGCAAATCGGAGAGACCATGCAATCGAAAACTCTCAATTTGCTGCAATTTCGAAACAATTTGATATCGAGAAGGGCCTGTCAGAAACAATTGTTTCGGTTGCGTTGGATTTTGGAGCTTTTCTTTAGAGAGATTTCTCCATGCTAGTCTTAGGCATCGAAACTTCTTGCGATGAGACCGCCGCGGCGGTGGTGGCGGACGGGCGCGTAGTCATGTCGTCGGTGGTGGCCACCCAGTTCGAGTCCCACGCCGCTTACGGCGGGGTGGTGCCGGAAATCGCGGCCCGGCGGCATCTGGAAAACATCCTGCCGGTGATCCAGGCGGCTCTGGATCAGGCCAAGATTACCTTAAACGACCTGGACGGCCTGGCCGTGACCCAGAGGCCCGGCCTCATCGGCGCCCTGATCATCGGCATGGCCGCGGCCAAGGCCTTGGCCTTCACCTTAAATAAGCCCCTCGTGGGTGTCAACCATTTACAGGCCCACATAATGGCGGCGTTCTTGACGGAGACCCCGCCCGCGTTCCCGTTCGTGGCCCTGGTGGTCTCCGGTGGCCACACCAACCTCTACCGGGTAGACGGCTTTACCGCGATGACCCTGTTGGGCAGGAGTCGGGATGATGCCGCGGGCGAGGCCTTTGACAAGGTGGCCAAACTCATGGAGTTGGGTTACCCGGGCGGGGTCAGAATCGAAGCCCTGGCCGCATCCGGCAACCCCAAGGCCTTCAACCTGCCCCGGCCCCGCATCCGGGAAGAACCTCTCACCTTCTCATTTTCAGGGCTTAAGACCGCGGTGGCTCACCAACTGAAGTTGCACCCGGAAATTCTCGGGGATGAAACGTCCCGCCGTGATCTGGCGGCCAGCTTTCAGGCGGCGGCGGTGGAGAGCCTCACGAGCCGGGCCGGGCTGGCTTTGATCGAGATGGGCTGCACCCGCCTGGTGGTCTGCGGCGGGGTGGCCGCCAACGGCCAACTGCGCCGGGCGCTGACGACCCAGGCCCGGACGGATGGCTTCGAGTTGTGTCTGCCGCCTCTGGCGCTCTGCACCGACAACGCCGCCATGGTGGCGGCTTTAGGCTACCGGCGGCTGGTGGCCGGGGAGCGTCTGAACCTGGATGGCGACGTCTTTTCCCGGGGTTGACAATCCCGATGCCTGCCATTGTCATATCGCCTTGACCAGACTCAGCCCTGTTCCGCTATCCTGAAAAATTAACCAAAAAGATAGAAACCACCGAGTTATTATAATAAACTATTAAAAATTTGCTCATCGGGGCATGGACATGGCTCGCGCCGGCGCGCCATATGTGCTCACTGAGGAGAATGTGGACCAACAACCTTTGGGTGAACGCCTCGCCCTGCTGACGGACCTCTACCAGTTGACCATGGCGGCCTGCTATTTCGACCAGGATATGCAGGGCGAGGCCACCTTCAGCCTTTTCATCCGCAAATATCCGGCCCAGCGGGGGTACTTTGTGGCTGCGGGGCTGGCCGAAGCCTTAAATTACCTGGAAACCCTGCGGGTTACGGCCGCAGACCTGGCTTATCTCGCCTCCACCGGCCTTTTTCAGACCCGCTTCCTGGATTACCTGAAAGATGTGCGTTTCACAGGTTCGGTCCGGGCGCTGCCCGAAGGCAGTATTTTTTTCATTGATGAACCTATCCTGGAGGTAAGCGCCCCCATCATCGAGGCGCAATTGGCGGAGACATTTATTATCAACGCCGTCAACCTCCAAACCATGATCGCCACCAAGGCCTCCCGGGTTATGCACGCAGCTGCGGGCCGGCCGCTGGTGGACTTTTCTCTGAGGCGGACCCAGGGCAGCGACGCGGGTCTCAAGGTGGCCCGGGCCAGCTACCTGGCGGGATTTGGTGGCACAAGCAACGTTTTGGCGGGAAAGCTCTACGGCCTGCCCATTTTCGGGACCATGGCCCATTCCTACATTACCAGTTTTAATAGCGAAATAGAGGCGTTCCGGGCGTTCGTCCGGAACTTTCCGGTCGGCCCCACCCTGTTGATCGACACTTATGACAATATATCCGGGGCGCAGCACGCCGTAACCGTGGCCAAGGAGCTGGAGGCCAAAGGCCAGCGCCTTGGGTTTGTGCGCCTGGATAGCGGCGATATGGCGGCCATCAGTAAGGACGTGCGCCGCATCCTGGATGATAACGGCCTGGGTTATGTCCGCATCCTGGCCAGCGGCGGCTTTGATGAGCACAAAATCGCCGGGCTGCTGGCCGACGGGGCCAAAATTGACGCCTTTGCCGTGGGCACCAAGATGGGGGTCTCGGCAGACGCCCCGTATTTCGATATCGCCTATAAACTGGTACGCTACGCCGATCGGCCGGTGATGAAGCTGTCCAGCGGCAAGGTGACCTTAGTGGACAAAAAGCAGGTTTGGCGCACTTATAACGCTCAGGGCGCCATGCAGAGGGACGTCATCGCCCTCAAGGATGAAGCGGTTTCGGAAGGCAGCCCACTGCTTGAGCCGGTGATGGCGGGCGGCCGAATTACCGGGAAGTTGCCGACGCTTTCCGCAAGCCGGGACTATTTCCAGGCCCAGTTTGCTAAGTTGCCCGAAACCTACAAGACCCTCCAGGACCCGGCCCGTTACCCGGTGAGTCTGAGCGTTGGGCTTAAGAAGCTGCAATCCCGGGTAGAACAGGACATCCGGCACCGGGAATTGGGAGAGAGTTAACCTCATGGGATTGACCGAATTTCTTGTCCACTATAATACGCTGCTCATCCATTACTTAGGATACGGCGGCATCTTCATACTTATGGCCCTGGAGTCCATGATTTTCCCCATTCCCAGCGAACTGATCATGCCCTTTGCCGGCTTTCTGATCGTCACAGGTCAGTTCGATCCCGTATGGGTGATGGTGGCCAGCAGCCTGGGGTCCATTGCGGGGTCACTTTTGTCCTACGGTATGGGAACCTTGGGAGAGCCCGTAGTATTACGATACGGCCGCTACCTGTTGCTCAATAAACATCACCTGGAATGGACCGAGTTATTCTTCTTCCGGCATGGTGGTAAGACGATTTTCATCTCCCGGTTTATCCCGGTAGTGCGCCATCTCATCTCCATTCCTGCGGGCCTGGCTCGTATGCCGCTGATCCCGTTTATTCTCTTTACCTTTGCCGGCGCCACCCTATGGAACGGATTTCTTACCTTCCTGGGAATGCGACTCAGAGAAAATTGGATGGTTATTCAGCGGTATACCCATATTCTGGACTATTTTGTGGTCGCAGCCCTCCTCGCCGTGGTAGTTTACTTGTGTTGGAAGCTCAAAAATGCCCGGAACCCCGCATAAGCAGTGGGATTGGGGGTGGCTGTGAGGGTTGATGCACCCAAGCCTCAGGAGCGTCGGAGCAGCCTGCCTTCTGAGGCCATCATCAACCCGACTCGGGAACCATGGGACCCGCCGGTAACGGATCGGGTCATCCTGACGTTCACTCTGCCGGACTACCGGTATCTCTGCCGCCTCACGCAACCTAAAGAGCCGCCTCGTTATATTTACAATTGCGCGGTGCGGGAAGGCCACTGGGAAAACCGGACCATCACCCTCATGGCCCCGGCCCTGGGGGCGCCCTATGCGGTCATGGTGCTGGAAAAACTAATCGCCCTGGGAGCCCGTATGGTCCTGGCTTTGGGTTGGTGCGGTTCCCTCCAGCCTCATCTGGCCATCGGCGATCTGGTGCTCCCCACCACCACGGTGAGTACCGAAGGCACTTCCCGGCACTATCCCCTGGACGGCCAACCCCCGGACCCTGACCCGGGTCTGGCCCGGATCTTGCAAAACCTTTTGGAAACAACGGACGCCAGTTGCCAGGAGGGCACGGTCTGGTCCACCGACGGCTTTTACCGGGAGACGGTGGAACTGGTGCAGCACTACCAGGCCCAAGGGGTCCTGGGGGTGGATATGGAAATGGCCGCCTTGTTCACCCTAGGCCGGTTCCGGCGGGTGCCGGTGGCCGGTCTCTTGGTGGTTTCCGATGAATTGGCCACCCTGCACTGGAACCCGGGCTACCGTTCGGAGCGGTTTCGCCGGGCGCGGGATCAAGCTGCCCGCCTGGTGTTGGCCGCGGCGGCCCAATGGGACGGAAGCCATGCTTAACGGCTCTGTCCTGGCCATTGACGTAGGCGGCGGCACCCAGGATATCTTTATTTGGCAGCCGGGCCAGACCGTGGAAAACGGCGTCAAACTGGTCCTGCCGTCCCCTACCCAGGTCCTGGGCCGGCGGATACGACGCCTCACCGCGCAGGCGCTGCCCATTTTTCTGACTGGCCGGGTCATGGGCGGCGGCGCGGTGACGCAGGCGGTGCGCAACCATATGGGCCACGGCCTGCCGGTGTATGCTACGCCCCAGGCGGCTTTCACCTTCAGCGACCGCTTGGAGGTCCCGGAGGATTGGGGCGTAATCATCACCGAGACCCCGCCTCCCGAGACCGTTACCCTGAGCCTGGGCGATGTTGATGTGGAGGCCCTGCGCCAGGTTCTGGCGGCCTTTGAGGTCCCTTTCCCTGACCACTTTGCGGTGGCGGTGCAGGACCACGGCTTTTATCCTCAGGGCAGCAACCGGCGCTTCCGCTTCCAGTGCTGGGAAGACTTTCTGGCTCAGGGAGGCAGACTGGCGGACTTGGCCTACCGCCAGCCCCCCAGCCACTTTACCCGGATGGCGGCCGTAGCCGCAACCCTGCCCGGAGCCTTGCTGATGGATACCTGCGCCGCAGGCGTCCGGGGGGCGCTCCTGGACCCCCAAGCGGCAGAACACCTGGATAGCGGGCTCACGGTGGTCAATGCGGGCAATGCCCACACCTTTGCGGCTTTGGTCCGGGGGGGGCATATGTGCGGGATTTACGAACATCACACCGGGCTTTTAAGTCCGGAGAAATTCTTTTCTCATCTGGAAAGGTTTCAACAGGGCGAACTGGGCAACGCTGAAATTTTTGAGGGCCAGGGGCATGGCTGCGCCTATGTTCCGAATTTTAACCCCAAAGGCGAATATGCTTTCACCGTTATCACCGGCCCCCGCCGGCGCCTGGCCCAAGGTTGGCCTGGGGTCATGGCCGCGCCGTTCGGCGACATGATGCTGTCCGGCTGTTTCGGCCTGGTGGCGGCTTATTTGGAACAGGAAGGCTATCCGGCGGATCTGACAGATAATTAACAGGGACGCCATTAAGGGGATGTGAGAATCCTTTTCTCACGACTCGCTCAGCAGGAGACGGACCATATGGAGATTAAATTCTGGGGCACCAGGGGTTCAATCCCGGCTCCCGGTGTCCAAACCCTGGAGTTCGGCGGAAATACTACCTGTGTTGAAGTGGTCCTGAACAACGGGCAACGAGTTGTGATCGACGGCGGCACCGGCCTCAGGCTCCTGGGCCAGCATATGATCGAGAACAAGATTTCTAGCCAGTTTCACCTGCTTCTCACCCATGGTCACTGGGATCACCTGCTGGGTATTCCGTTTTTCGAGCCCATCTACCACGAATCCACCAAGGTTATCGTCGACGGCTGGCCTCCCGCCTTCCAGGCCATGACCCGGGTCTTCGACAGTCACATGGGGGACGGCTTTTTTCCGGTGGCTTTCGACCATCTCAAGGCCAGGATCGATTATCTCAATACCCTGGCCCACGACCCTCTGGATTTAGATGGGGTGCTCATTGACGCCATGCGCCTCAACCATCCCCAAGGGGGGTTGGGGTTTCGCTTTCGGGAAGGTCGGCATACCATGGTCTTTATTACCGATAACGAGTTGGGCGCGGCCCGGGGCAAGCGCATCCCGGAATTTGTCGAATTTTGCCAGGGATGCGACCTGTTGATCCACGATGCTCAGTACTTACCGTCGGAAATTGCGGGGCGGCGGGGGTGGGGACACTCCACCTTTGAGGAGGTGGTGGCCCTGGCTCACGAGGCGGAGGTGCACAACCTGATACTCACACATCACGATCCCTGCCGCAGCGATGCGGAGGTCAAAGAGATCGTGGCCCTGTCCCGGGAAATGTCGGCCAAACATAACGGACTGCATGTTATCGACGCTGCCCGGGAAGGGGCTTGTTACCGGCTGCCTTAAGAACGGGTTCTGGACTCTCAGTAAGATCCCCATACCTTACTGCCAGGACTGGCAGACTTTTGAGAAAGGATGTCTATATGGATTGGAAAGTCTTCTGGGTTACTTTTGGGACGATTTTTTTGGCGGAAATGGGGGACAAAACCCAACTGGCGGCTCTTACCATGTCCGCAGAGACCCGCCTGCCCTTGTCGGTCTTCCTGGGAGCCAGCGCGGCCTTATGCCTGGTTACGCTGTTGGGGGTAGCCCTCGGTGGCCTTGCGTCCCAATGGCTGCCCGAGGGCCTGCTGAAAAAAATCGCCGGAGCGAGCTTCATTGTTATCGGGGGATTAATTCTGTTGGGAAAATGGTAACAGATATAGCGATAGCCAAAAAGTTTTTTCCTTTTATTCCCCTCTCCCCTTGTGGGAGAGGGTAGGGTGAAGGGCTAATAAGAAAAACTTTTTGGCAATGAATATAATCCTCATTAAAGCCGCCTGATTCAAGACCTGGTTTCCGCGGTTCTCGCAGGTTTTCAGCCTTCAGCCCCTTTATTTCCTGAGCGAAATTTAGTAGACTAAGCTAACTGATTGCCTTTATTAACCTTTTTTTGCGATCACTTCATGGCGAGTTTGAATAAGCATCAGGAGTTGCGTCAACCCAACCTGGTCCTCATCGGCTATCGGGCCACCGGCAAGACTGCCGTGGGCGCACGGCTGGCCCGGGTCCTGGGCCGTCCTTTTGTGGACCTGGATCAGGTGCTGGTTCAGGAGGCCGGTGAGTCCATTGTAGACATCGTGGCCAAAGGCGGCTGGGCCGAGTTCCGGCGGCGGGAAAAAGAGCTGGCAGCCAGCTTCCGGCGTACCCAGGGGCAGGTGCTGGCTACCGGGGGCGGTGTGGTGTTGGACCCGGACAATATCTCGGCCCTGCGGGAAAATGGCATCATCATCTGGCTAACCGCGGACCCGGAGACCATCCAGGCTCGCCTGACGATAGATCTGCCCCGGGACCCCAATCGCCCCAGTCTTACCGGGGGTGACACTATCCGGGAAGTAGCGGCGGTGCTGGAGCAGCGTTATCCCCTCTATCAGGCCGCGGCACAGATTACGGTGGACACGACGCACCGGGATGTGGCCCAGGTAGTGGACGCGGTGCTGGCGGCCGTAAAATTGAAGGAGGCCGGAAACCTTGGCAGGTAATACCTTTGGACGTCTGTTTCGAGTGACCACCTGGGGTGAATCCCATGGTCCGGCCTTAGGAGCCGTCATTGACGGCTGTCCGCCCCGTTTGTCCTTAAGCGTCGGAGATATCGAAGCGGAACTGGCCCGACGGCGCCCCGGAGTGCAGGCCCATGCCACCAGCCGTCGGGAGCCCGATAAAGTTGAGATTCTGTCTGGAGTATTCGAGGGCCTGACCACCGGCACTCCCATCAGCTTGATCATTTATAATCGGGATGTTAAAAGTCAGGATTATGACGAACTGCGGCGCCTCTTTCGTCCCGGCCACGGCGATTTTACCTATCAGGCCAAGTACGGCATAAGGGACCATCGGGGCGGGGGCCGGGCTTCGGCCAGGGAAACCGCAGCCCGGGTGGCCGCGGGCGCAGTAGCCCAAAAGCTCTTGGACCAAGAAGGCATCCAGGTACTGGCCTATACCCTGGAGTTGGGAGGGGTGCGGGCTCAAAGCGTGGACGAGGGCCGCATCTGGGATAACCCTTACGCCTGCCCCGACCCCGAGGCCGTTGCGGCCATGGAGACCCGGGTTTCCGAAGTCAGGGCCCAGGGCGACTCCCTGGGCGGGGTGGTCCAGGTGCGCGTCAAAGGCTGCCCACCAGGATTGGGGGAGCCGGTTTTTGATAAACTAGACGCGGCCTTAGCCCAGGCGGTGATGTCCGTGGGTGCGGTGAAAGGCGTGGAAATCGGCGCAGGATTTGCCGCCGCCCGGATGCTAGGCTCAGAAAACAATGATCCCCTGATCCCGGGGGGGTTCGCCTCCAATCGGGCCGGAGGTATCCTGGCGGGTATCTCCAACGGCGATGATCTTGTGCTGACCGCCGCGGTAAAACCGATTCCTTCTATCGCCCGGGAGCAGCAAACCATCGATTTGACGGGTCAGCCGCGCACCCTTTCAGTAAAGGGCAGACACGACATCAGCGCCATTCCCCGCATCGTCCCGGTCATTGCCGCCATGGTGCGCCTCACCCTGGCGGACTTTCTCCTGCGTCAGAGGGCCATCAGATGAAAGCTGTCAGGTTCCAGGTTCCAGGGTTCAGGTTTCAGCAAAAAAATCGGATTTTCGAAAGGCAATTTTAAGTGCCCATAACTACTATGAAACCAACCATAGCCATCATTGGCGGGAACGGCCAGATGGGCCGCTGGTTTAAGCGCTTCTTTGTAAGCCATGACATTGAGGTCCTGGTGGCGGACGTCGACACTCCGCAGACGGCGCCAGAGGTCGCGGCCTTGGCCGATGTGGTGATCCTTTCGGTGCCCATTCCCAAAGTGACCGAATTGGCCGGGGAAGTGGCCCCGTTTCTCAAGCCGGACGCGGCCCTGATGGACCTGACCTCCGTGAAGCAGAGGCCCATGGCGGCCATGTTGTCGGCGTTCACCGGAGAGGTGGTGGGCACCCATCCCCTTTTCGGCCCCGGAGAAGAAAGCATCAAAGGGCGGACCGTGGTCCTGTGCCAGGGCCGGGGAGAGCGCTGGTTCCTGTGGCTGAAGGACCTGTTGACCGAGGCCGGTGCCCGGGTGAAGGTCACCAGCGCGGCCGAACATGACCGCCTCATGGCTGTGGTGCAGGGGTTGGCGCATTTCCTGCTCATCTCTTTCGGTTCAGTCATTCAGGAGTTGGGCGTTTCCCCGGAAGACCTGGAGGAATTTTCCACCCCTACTTTTGCCACCCTGCACAATCTGGCCCGCCGCCTGTTGAGCCAGGACGCCAAACTGTACGCCTGCATCCAGTTACAGAATCCTGCCAACCGGATAGTATTGCGGGCCCTGGAGGGGGCGGTGGCCGATATTCTCTACTTCATTCAACGCCAGGACGCCGACGGGCTGGTGCGTCTGATTGAGGAGATTAAATAATACGGTTTCAGGTTTTCAGTTTCAGTTAAAAGAATAAGGATTATCAATAAATTAAAAATCAGCCTTTGAGAACATCCGAGGCTGTCCTCCATTTACTCGGGAGTTTTTCGTAACGGGAACCTACTCATGCTAGATATCAAATTTGTACGAGAACATCTGGAAGAAGTGGAACAGGCCTTGAAAAACCGGGGCCAGGAGATCTCCCTGGATGAATACCGCTGGCGGGAGACGGAGCGCCGCCAGTTGCTCACCCGGGTGGAAGAATTGCGCCATGAACGCAACACCCTGTCCAAAGAGGTGGGGGACTTGATGAAGGCCGGCAAGCGCGACGAGGCCCAGCCTCTGCGAAACCGGGTCACCGCCATCAATGAGGAAAGTAAAGACCTGGAGGCCCAGGCGGACGCCCAGGATGCCTGGGTGCGGGAATTCCTCCTCAACCTGCCCAACCTTCCCCACGCGTCGGTTCCCCTGGGGGCTTCCGCCGAGGATAATCCGGTGGTAAAAACCTGGGGGCAGGCCCCGGAGTTCGACTTTACTCCTCAAGCCCACTGGGACATCGGTGAGAACCTGGGCATCCTGGATTTCGAACGGGCCGCCAAGATCACCGGGGCTCGCTTTGCTCTCCTGAAGGGAGCCGGGGCGAGGCTGGAACGGGCCCTGATCAACTTCATGCTGGATTTGCACACCAAGAAGCACGGCTATCTGGAAGTGCTGCCACCATTTATTGCCAATGCAGATTCCCTGCGAGCCACCGGGCAGCTTCCCAAGTTTCAAGAGGATCTCTTCAAGCTGGAAGGGCTGCCTTACTACCTGGTGCCCACCGCGGAGGTGCCGGTCACCAATATCCACCGGGATGAAATACTTAAGGGGGAGGACCTGCCCTTATATTATACGGCCTACACCCCCTGTTTCCGCTCCGAGGCGGGTTCTTACGGCAAGGACGTCCGGGGCTTGATTCGCCAGCATCAGTTCAACAAGGTGGAGTTGGTGAAGTTTACTTTACCGGAGAATTCCTACGACGAGCTGGAGCGCCTGCTTGCCGATGCGGAAGAGGTCTTGCAGGAGTTGGGCCTGCACTACCGGGTAGTGCTGCTGTGTACCGGCGATATGGGTTTTGCCGCGGCCAAGACCTACGACATCGAAGTCTGGCTGCCGGGACAGGACCTCTACCGGGAGATTTCATCCTGCAGCAATTTTGAAAATTATCAGGCCCGGCGGGCTGGCATCCGCTTCCGCCGCGCCGGGTCCAAGGGCACGGAACTGGTGCACACGCTGAATGGCTCCGGCCTGGCGGTGGGCCGCACCATGGTGGCTATCCTGGAGAACTACCAGCAGGCCGACGGCAGCGTGGTGATCCCGGAGAACCTCAGACCGTATATGGGGGGAACAGAGAAGATCGGGTAGGGAAGTGTGCCGTTTTTCGAAAAAATCATTAATAGTCGTGCCCAAGCGCAGCTTAGGCAATAAAAATCGTTCCCAAGCGAAGCTTGGGAACGAAGGTAATTGTCTGTTTCCTTTGCTACTGAAAACCGAAAACTGAAAACCTTCTTTATTTGGCCGCGGCCTTCACCTTATCGTTGGCATTGAAGGGCCCCCCGCTCAGAGGCTGGGCCACCGCACCGCTGTTGCCCAGAAGTTCCGTCACCTTGATCTCCCCTTGAGGGACATCGGCCGTGTAACCCAGGACTTTATGCGTCGTGGGGTTCACCACCTCTTTGCCCGGTTGCACAACCTTCAGGCGGTCACCCACCTTAAGGCCCGAGTTTTGTCCCAGGTTCAGGTAGACCTTGCCTTCTTTGACGAACTCCACCCGGCCAAACCAGGCAATCTTGACGAGGTCTCCGGATACCCGTAGAGTATTATTCTGGGCGAACTTGGTAACGTTTTCGGGGGTCAGCCCGCTCGCGGGCGCAGAAGCCACAATGGCATCTTCCTGGACACCGGTGAAGGTGTCATAAACTTGCATGACCAGCGCCCCCTGAGACCCACTCTGCGGGGGAACCAGTCCAGTAAGGACAATACCCTGAACCCCCAGGACATCCCCTAAGTCCTTGATTTTGGTGGTAATAGTCTTTTTATCGGCTACTCCGGCCTTACGCAGGGCCTCGTCGACCTGAACCGGGCTGCTCACTCTAAGGTCTTTGGTCCGCCCCAAGGCATCACCCAGGGCCATGCCCAAAGTTCGGTTCAAGCCGTCTAAGTTGCTAGGTGTATCCAGGTCGGGAATGACCGCCACGGCCCGGCCCACCACGGCCGTATCGCCTCTTCCTTTGGCCTGGGAAACAAAGCCTCCCAACCCCTGCTCCCGGAGGATGCGGTCCACTTCAGACCGGACCATTTCCTGGAGCTTATCCGGGGGAATCCCCTTACCCGCGGCCTTTTCCTGCTGTAAGCCGACGGCCTTGACCAGGGAGTTGATCAGGTGCTGCTGGGCCCCCACGAACTGCTCCCCTTTTTGCACATAGAGATATTCGGGCGAGTCGGCGACGCTCATCCAATAGGGGTTTTTACTGCGTATAAAGGGTTTGCCATCAATGATAACGGTCTCTTGTTGAGACTCAGGGGGGGCCATCTCTGCATCCGTATCATCGCCGGAGTCATACCCGGTCCATTTTTTCACCGTGGAGCAGCCCACCGCCAACAGAGCGACTGACATAAGCAACAATAAACCCATTCTCAATGACTTCAGTAAGCTTCTTGACATGCTGGAACCCCGTTTGTCGTTTTTGGTTTTTCGTATCGCATGAATCAGGTTTTCAAGCTGAGAGACAATTTTTTGAGCATTTTCATTAATCTTTCCAGAGTAATCAGAAGCACAGCAGTCCCTTCAGTAGATAAGTATTCTATTTCCCGTGCAATTATCAATTGGGTCTCTAATTCGGCTGACGATCCCAAGGCAACTGACAAAAATTGTCTGAATTCTTTGGAGGAATTCCTGAACTGACCTTCGGCTATATTGGATGGAATAGATACTGCGGCTCTTCTTATTTGTTGGACCAGCCCAAACTTCTCTGAAGGAGGGAAATCGGCTGTTACCCGATAAATGTCCTTCGCGAGTTCGAGTGATAATTGCCAATCCTCCAGATCCTTATATGACCTTGATTTTCTTGCTTCAGCCATTATCACCAACACCAAAAACGAAAAACCAAAAACGAATTAAAAAGCCCACAGGGATATTACCCCGTGGGCTTTTGGAAGTCAACCGCTTAAGAGTTTAGAAGTAGAAGAACCCGACGAACTCTACCCGAGAGGCGGTACCCACGTTAGTGGCGTTGGTGCCATTAGACGTAGTAGTTGGTGTCGCACCACCGGATAGAATCTGCATCCATTGAGTCCGCTGCCAGGTATACTGCAAGCCAAACTTGAAGGCCTGGATGGGACGATACCACAGAGTGACGTCAACTTCCTGCTGGGAATTCGGGTTATCAGCCCCGGCCCACCCATAGCCACCAGCGTTGCTGCCGGCTGGTGTCGCAAACCGTGCCAGCTGATTATACGTGCTCTGAGATACGCCGAATTGCTTTTGCATACCATAGGTCACGTTGGTGAACCAGTGGTTGGTGAAGTAATATTGAGCCTGAACGTAGCCGCCAAACTGCTGGTAGAGTTTCTCATTAAAAGCGTGAATATTGACCACGCCAGGGGCTACAGAAGTCGCTTCATAGGCGCCATACACATCATTAACCCCGACAGCGTTGTTCCCAAACGCTCCCAGGCCCTGGCCGATAAAACCCTGGACACTTAAAGAAGCGGTCCCCGCCAGGTTGGCGGAGTGGGTGGGGATGACGGGCAGGAACACGTTAGCCATCAACATCCAGGGGTCCAGGTACTGATGGTTCCCAAAAGAGACGGTAGTCGCATTATATTGGTTTTGACCAAAGGTGTTGACGGCGGTGTTCACTAAAGTCGCATTACTACGGTAGACATTCCGCTGCCAGCCACCGATGACCCGGGCCGTGAAGGGCATGGGAGCGCCGTAATAGGCGGCCTTGCCCCAGAGGTCCTTCTGATACATGAGTTTTGCCTGGACCTGAGGGGTTTCGGAGTTCTCACCGTTATTCGGTAGGGTATAGTTAAGACCATTAACGCCATTCACGCCAGTTGGTTCACCAACCAAGGCGGCAATGGTGAAGCCGTCACCGAACTTCTGGCTCACCCGGATCTGGGCCAGACGGGCAGTGGGCATGCCGAAGCCCTGCAACGGACCGTCCTGGACGGATTCATTGTAGAATTCGCAGAACATGGAAAAGTACTGGCCGAACAGCAATTCAGTGGTGGGCCAGTTAAACCGGAACATGGCATGGCGGAGCCGCGGGGTATAGTTGTTGGATGCGCTTAAAGCACCGCCTAAACCCGGGTTTTCATTCGCATCAAAGTCCATTTCAATGAAACCGGAGGTCTTGGCGCCCCAGAGGTCAGGTCCCTTGATGGTCAGGTTAAACCGGGAGCCCTGGGCGGTGAATTTCAACCGGCCATGGTGCCCGTTAAGGTCGTTGTTACGAGCGATGGGCGTGTTGGCGTTCTTGCCGTTCTGGACGGAAGACCAGAACGTATCCAACTTGATGAAACCGCCCAAAGTGAATTCCGCTGCCGCAAATGCGGCTGCGGGCAGCAGCAGGGCCAAAACTACAGCAAAAGCCAAAATCTTTTTCATTGTTCCCCCCTTTAATTTAGGAAAGTGCTAACCACATTCTCCTTTCCGTTTTCACCTAACTAACAGTAATTGTTGATTTCTCGCCCACCTCCTTCCGCCTATCGGTTTTATCCACGGCCATATTAAATTGGGCTGCGACTTTTGTCAATAAAAAATTGCAAAAAAATGCACCCCCTAAGGGAGCCTCAGCCAGGGGTGACGATAGGTGATTTTGGGAGGGCCAGGCTTAGAAAATCACGTTATAGGGGTCCCAGATGAAGGCAAGAATTCCCGCCAGGATCATATTGCCTTCAATCAGGGATTCGAGCATCAGGCTGGATTCCAGGTGGTCGCGGTGGTAGAGGACGAGATAAGCCAGCATATAAAACCCGCACAGACTCAGGGAGTAACCCAGGGAGGGGATGACCCCGCGCCAGGCGGCCCCCAGCACCACGGCGATAAAGACCATGGCACTCACAAAGAGCAGCGTGAAGGTGCGCTCCTTGCCTAAAGCGATGGCCATGGTTTCCTTGCCTACCACCCGGTCCCCCTCGATGGCCATGATCTCGAAGATGCCGGAGCGGATGAAGATCATCCCCGCCACGAAGAAAAAGGCGATGGCGGTGGCGCCGGAGATGGGCTGGTCGGAGCAGACTACCGGGATCAGCGCCGCCAGGACGCCCCAGGCCACCGCGGTGAACATGGTCTTGGAGCCGGGGATTTCTTTAAGGGTGGTGATGAGCGTGACCCGGGCGATGCGGTCCGGGATGATCTTGAAATTATAGAGCAAGCCGATGGCGCTCATCACCAGGATAAAGGCAAAAGGCACCAGACCCAAATAAGCTCCCAAGATTAAGGCCATGAACGCTGAAGCCATGCCGGTAACCAACAGAAAGCGCCGGTGGCGGCCATAAAACATGGTCTGTACCGGGTCGTTGAGCTTTGAGGCCTTGTCGGTAAAATGGTTGAGCAGGTGCATGGAATAGACATAGAAAAAGGCCACGAAAAAATAGATAAACTGAGGTTCCACTTGCTGAAGCAAGGACGAGACGTAACTGAGGGAACCGGCGCCGGTGGCCACATAAATATTGGATTTAAGGAAAAAGCGCCAGGCCCGGTACAGATAGTTGGTCCAGGAGCCGGGGCGAAAGGCCCAGGCATGTTTCAAGGTGTTCACCACATTGCCGATGAGCCAGTGGGGCGTGGAAGCGCCGGCGGTCACCGCTACCGCTTGATACCGGCTCATCTCCACCAGGTCCAGTTCCTGTTCGGTCTCCACATGGTAAGTAGGAATCCCGGTCCCCTGGGAGATCTCCACCAGTCTTTGGGTATTGCCGCTGTTGCGCCCTCCCACCACCACCAGGGCTTCCGCCTGCTGGGCCAGCTCCTGGACCTCGGCCTGGCGGGAGGCAGTGGCATCACAGATGGTGTTATAAATCTGGACCCGGGAAAACCGGCCGGTAATTTCCTGGACCCGGGCCTCGAACTGGCACTTGCTCTGGGTGGTTTGGGCCACCACGATCAATTCAGACAGGTCCGGAAGGTCCGCCACATCCTGGGAGGTGGAGACCACGTAGCCCCGCCCCTCGGTATAGCCCAGCAAACCCCGGACCTCCGGATGATCGGCATCCCCCACGATCAGAGTGGCGGAGCCCTTGGCGGCCCAGCGCCGGATGATGGCCTGCACCTTGGCCACCCGGGGGCAAGTGGCGTCGATGATCTGGCCACCGCCCATCTCCAGCAGGTGCCGTTCCTGGGGGGGAATGCCGTGAGCCCGGATCACCACCAGTCCCGGTGGCACGGCTTCTCCGGGTTCAAGGATCGAAATCCCCCGCTCCCGCAAGAGTTCCAAGACCTGGGGGTTGTGGATCAACGGCCCATAGGTGTAGATCTTGGTCTGTTTTTCATTGATGGCCTTGAGGACCAGTTCCAAGGCCCGCTTGACGCCGATGCAAAACCCGGCGGTTTCGGCCAGGACTACCTTCAACGAGGACTTCCTCCCACTCCGGCGGTGTGCGAACCCGGCGCCTTAAGATAGCGAGCCATCTGGCCCGCTACCATTTCCCGGCCGGCATCCTGCAAATGAACGCCGTCATCTTGATAAACCGGCTGCGTCCTTGCGCACAACACGTTTCTGAAGTCGATAAAGTAAGGTTTGTTTTTCAGCCGGTCAGCCAAGGCCCGGTCGATAATCTCAAAGTTGTGGCGCAAGGCCAGGTGCTTGGGCAAACTCACCTCTTCCTTTTGATTGACCGCGGGCGAGACCTGGTCGGTCTCCACCCACCAGAAGGGCTGCCAGAACAACAGGAACTTGGCCCCGACCCCCTGGGTCACTTGGTTTACATAATCATAGCGTTTTTCCACCGAATCCACAAACTTCAGGAGTTGAGGGTCGTCGTCCTTCAGGGGGATAACCCCTTGCCGGATTTTATCGTAGAGTTCGTAGGTAAAGGAGGCATACATGGCGGCATAGAAGGGTTTGAGAAAGCCGAAATAACTGTGGTGGTACGATTCGATGAGACCTTTCAAGCGGCGATAGCCCAGATGAGCGTAAGGTGTGCGGCTTTGGGCAAAGTAAGTGCAATCATTGGCGCCGTCATAAAAGATGATAAGATCCGGAAGCGTCGGCTGCTCAATCATGGCCTTTTCCAGGTACTTGGCCTCCATGAGCGAGTTGAAGCTGGGCTCCCCAAAATTGATAAGATAGGCCGGCAAGCGCGGTTCGACCTGATTAAGGTCCCGGGCCAGGAAGCTGGGAATGGTCTTGGCGTCGTCATCGGTGGCCCCTTTCATGGTGGAACCGCCGAATAACCAGATGAGCCGGGATTTTTGACGGTCCGGGGCCGGAGGATTATTGGCGGTGGGCCGCGGCGCCCCCTCACTCACGAACAGGGTATAGGGATCATAACGGACGGGATCGCAATCCCGGACCTGTCCATAGATCAGATAGTTGCTCCCCATGATGATCAAAAAACTAAAGATTTCGACCGCAATCACAACGGCGATGACCCATTTTAATCCGGTGAACATGAGATGGAAGATGCGTTTCATCCGGCACCTTTTCTTCCCGAGTTAATTTAACTATTATAACAAATTAACCGGGACTCCGGCAGAAGCGTTAGATTAATTAATTTTCCCAATAATAACATGACGTTTTAAAATTTCTGCCTTCTTCTGACCGATCCCCAAAACCTTTTCGTGCAATTCATCGACCTGCTTGAAAGGACCATGGGTATTCCTATACTCCACAATCCGGCGCGCCAAGGCTGGGCCGATGCCTGGCACTGCCTCCAGGTCCTCGGCGCTGGCCCGGTTGAGGTCAATGGGCAATCCCAGGGTCAACAGTTGTGTCCCCGGCATAACCGTCAGGCGATAGCCACCAGACGGCCCTACTTCCACCCGGCTGCCACTGGCGATTTTCTTATCCTTATCCGGCGCGGTTCCGGCCGCCCCAGCCCGTTGCCAGACGTCTCCCAGGCTAGGCGGGGCAGGGAAGAAGTAGACCCCGGGATGCTCCACCGGGCCGGTAACTTCCACAAAGGCCAGATTCATGATTCCGGGCGGGGGAGGGGAGGGGGAGAACAGCCAGTGTGCCCGCCAGGCGTAAACCAAAAGCAGGGCGGCTCCTAGAAGAAGGATGACGCCCAGTTGAGACCGGCTGAAATAAGGCAAGGGCTTCATGAAGGGGGCAAAAGGGAAAAAGGCGAAAAGGCGAAAAGGGGGAAAAAAGAATCCGACTGCATCACTCGTTAGTTTTCCTCGTGGTTGGGCTCGGAAAAGGGAAGAGGAACAGCCAAAGTGGCGGGCATCTTCCTTTTCGCCTTTTTCCCTCTTCCCCTTTTCCCCCTAAATTATTTATGTTCATCCCGGAAGAGTTTATAGTTGATGGAATCCACCAACGCCTGCCAGGAGGCGTCGATGATGTCAGAAGCCACTCCCACGGTGTTCCACCAGGCATGCCCGTCCCGGGAGATGATCAGGACCCGCACCATGGCCCCGGTGCCCCGCATCCCCGGCAACACCCTAACCTTGTAGTCTTCCAGGATGACTTCCGTCAGCCGGGGATAAAACCGCACCAAGGCCTTGAGCACCGCATTATAGAGCGCGTCCACCGGACCGTTGCCGAACGCCGCGGTGTGCACTTCGTGCATCCCCACCCGCACCCGCAGGGTGGCTTCGGGCACCGGGGGCTCCAAGCCTTTCCCCTTCTCATCGATGACCCGGTAGGATTGAAGCTGAAAATATTCCTTATGCTGGCCCAACGCGGCCCTGAGGAGCAATTCCAGGGAAGCCTCGGCGTCTTCGAACTGAAAACCCTGGGACTCCAGTTCTTTGACCTTGTCCAGGATGGTCTTGATGTTGCTGTCGAAGGGTGGCAGTTCCAGCCCCTGCAATTCCAGACCTAGCAACTGCTTCAGCTTATCCATGGCCAGACGTACCGCGGCATCGTGGCTCCCTAAATCCAACCCCAACTCTTGGGCCTTCATTAAAATGTTGCCCCGGCCCGACAGGTCGGAGACCGGGATCACCCGGGCATTGCCCACCAGGGTCGGATCGATGTGCTCATAGGCCTTGGGGTTGCGCTTCACCGCCGCGGCGTGGATGCCGCCTTTGTGGGCAAAGGCGCTCTTGCCCACGTACGGCTGATAGCGGTTGGGGCGCACGTTGGCGGTCTCGTAAACGAACCGGGAGACCTCGGTAAGGCGTGTCAGGTTGCCGGCTCCGAGGCATTCCACCCCCATCTTCAACTGGAGGTTGGGGATGATGGAGCACAGATTGGCATTGCCGCAGCGTTCCCCCACACCGTTGATGGTCCCCTGCACCTGGCCGCACCCCAGTTGCACCGCGGCGATGGAGTTGGCCACCGCAAGTTCCGAATCGTTGTGGGCGTGGATGCCCAAAGCCGTCTGGGGCAAGCGTTCCTGCACCACTTTAATGATCCCGATCAACTCGCTGGTCAAGGTGCCGCCGTTGGTGTCGCACAACACCAGGATCTGCGCGCCGCCGTCCAGGGCCGCCTGCAGGGACTTCAGGGCATAGTCCCGGTCTTCCTTAAACGCGTCGAAGAAGTGCTCGGCGTCGTAAATGAGCTCTTCCACCCGGGGTTTCAGATAGGCCAGGGAACCGGCGATGAGCTCCAGGTTGCGTTCCGGGGTGGTTTGTAAAATTTCCTTGACCTGGAACAGCGACGACTTGCCGAAGATCGTCACCACCGGCGCCAGGCTGATGAGCAACTCCTGCATGTTGGCATCGCTCTCCGGTGGCCTACCCTTGTGGTGGGTGCTTCCGAATGCTGCGATGCGGCTGCCGTTCAAATCGTAGTTGCGGATTTCGGCAAAGAAATCCTTGTCCTTTGGGTTGGAGCCCGGCCAGCCGCCTTCAATGTAATGAATACCCAACTGCGCCAGTTTTTGGGCGATGCGAATTTTATCGGCCAAAGACAGATTGAAATCCTCGGCCTGGGTGCCGTCTCTCAGAGTGGTGTCGTAGATTTTCACCTGGCGCATAATGGGGCCTCTTTCAAAGTTCAAGGTTCAAGGTTCAAGGTCAGGGCTCAAAAGCGATAACTTCGAACTTCGAACCTTGAACTATCTTTTCTTCGGTGGCGGCTGATCCAGCCCAAACGCGTCGTGGAGCACCCGCACCGCCAATTCGCCGTACTTATCCTCGACGACGCAGGAAATCTTGATCTCCGAAGTGCTGATCATCAGGATGTTAATGTTTTCCGCAGCCATGGCTTCGAACATCTTGGCCGCCACCCCGGCGTTGTTTTTCATGCCCACGCCCACGATGGAGACCTTGGCGATGTTCTCTTCGCTCAAGACCTTCTCGGCCCCGACATCGGCGGCCACCGGCTCGACAATTGCCAGGGTCTTTTTAAGATCACCCTTGGGCACGGTAAAAGTAAGATCGGTATGGCCCTCGATGCTGGTATTCTGGATGATCATATCCACTACGATGTTGGCGTTAGCCACCGGCTGGAACAGGTGCATCGCGACGCCGGGGCGATCGGGAACCCGGGTGATGGTGACCCGGGCGTCATTTCTGCTGAGCGCCACACCGGATACCGGCACAATTTCCATCTCTTCATCCTCCTCCGTCACCAAAGTGCCCGGCTCCTCGGAAAAACTGCTGCGTACCACCAGGGGTACGCTATAACGCCTGGCAAACCCCACGGACCGGATCTCCAGAACCTTGGCCCCCATGGAGGCCAGTTCCAGCATTTCGTCATACGAGATGCGCTCAAGTT
Source organism: Desulfobaccales bacterium (assembly GCA_041648175.1). Lineage (NCBI taxonomy): Bacteria > Pseudomonadati > Thermodesulfobacteriota > Desulfobaccia > Desulfobaccales > Desulfobaccales bacterium. Next base: position 119,511 of record JBAZPO010000009.1, read on the forward strand.
TGCGGGCTTTGGAGTAGACGCGGGGATCGGTGGTGTAGACCCCGTCCACGTCAGTATAGATTTCGCAAAGGTCAGCTTTTAAGGAGGCGGCCACGGCCACTGCAGTGGTGTCGGACCCACCCCGGCCCAACGTGGTGATGTTGCCCACTTCGTCCACGCCCTGAAAGCCGGCCACGGTGACGATGCGATTTTTCTTCAATTCTTCCTTAATACGCGCGGTGTCAATGCCGATAATCCGGGCCCGGCCGTAAGCGCGGTCCGTGTAAATCCGGGCTTGATGGCTGAGCAGCGAGGTGGCCGGCACACCCTGGGACCTGAGAAACATTGAAAATAGAGCCACGGTCACTTGCTCGCCGGTGGCTAAGAGCACGTCCAATTCCCGGGGGTCCGGGTCCTCGGCCAGTTCCGTGGCCAGTTTAATCAGGCGGTCGGTTTCCCCGGCCATGGCCGAGAGCACCACCACCATTTTGTTGCCGTCCCGCCACCCTTTGGTCACCCGATTGGCTACATTGGCGATGCGATCCGGGTTGGCCACCGAGGTGCCGCCATATTTTTGTACAATAATAGCCACGCTTGCACTCCAGTAAGTTATAAATCAATAATTATATCTCATCATTAAAAAAAGCAAACCCCGGTGGCACAGGTTTTCAACCTGTGCGGACGCGGATATTTTTTGTAATGGCGGACCTGCGTGTCCGCCTTCAGCCAAGAGAACAGGTAAATTTTTCCATTGACGATGGTGCCTAATGGATGGTATTAATGAAAAAAATCACAAGTGAAGGAGGCCAGTTCCATGGCTGCAAAATTGATCAAAGGGGCCGAAGTGGCCGCAGAGATACGCGAAGAGTTGAAAAAAGAAGTAGAGGAACTCAAAGCCAAACATAATTTAACCCCGGGACTGGTCACCATCCTGGTGGGCGAAGACCCCGGCTCCGTCAGCTACGTCACCGCCAAGCAGAAGACCTCCCACGAGTTGGGCTTCTATTCCATCCAGGACAACCAGGCCCCGGACATCACCGAAGCCGCCTTGCTGGCTCTGATCGAGAAATACAACAAGGACCCCAAGATCCACGGCATCTTGGTGCAGCTCCCCGTGCCCAAGCACATCGACTCCAACAAGATCCTGTATGCCATCGACCCCAATAAAGACGTTGACGCCTTCCACCCGGTGAATGTGGGCCGCATCCTCATCGGCAACTACGCTTTTCTGCCTTGCACTCCCGCGGGCTGCCAGGAACTCATCTATCGGGCTTATGGCGACCCCAAGGGCAAAGAAGTCGTGGTGGTGGGCCGCTCCAATATCGTGGGCAAACCCATGGTGGCCATTATGATCCAGAAGCGGCTCGGCGCCAACGCCACCGTGACCTGCGTCCACACCGGCACCCCCAAGGACAAGATGATCGAACACTGCCGCCGGGCCGACATCCTCATCGTCGCTGCGGGCGTGCCCAAGTACATTCAGGCTGATTGGATCAAAGAAGGTTGCTGTGTCATCGACGTCGGCGTCAATCGCATCGGCAAGAGCGAAAAGACCGGCAAAGCTATCCTGGCGGGCGACGTGGATTTCGAGGCCTGCTCTCAGAAAGCCTCCTTCATCACCCCGGTCCCCGGCGGCGTGGGCCCCATGACCATCACCATGCTCATGAAAAACACCGTCATGGCCGCCAAACTGTCCGTCGGCCTGGTGAAACTGTAAGAGTATATTGAGTGAGGTTTTTGGGGAGGGGGCTAAAAGGGGTTTTTATTAAGTCCCCTTACCCCTCACCAACCCTCCAAAAATCCCTTATAGGGGAAATGTAGGGGCGGGTTTTAAACCCGCCCCTACTATTTTTCCTCAGTGCGAAAACGCGATCTCCGGGTAGACTTCTTCCGGGTCGAAGGCTTTGGGGTCCGCAATCTCCCACCCCTCGGGGGTGAGGTGCCGGAAAAAGCAGGACGCGTAGCCCAGTTCGCAGGCGCCGCCGGCAGGCCGCACCTTCAGGAGCAACTGGTTGCCCCCGCAGGACAGACGCACCTCCAGGACTTCCTGAAAATGCCCTGAGGCCTCCCCTTTAGCCACCACCTTGCGTTTGTGGGGGTGGTAATAATGGACCCGGCCTGTGGCGGCTATAAGCGAAAGCGCCTCTTGATTCATCTCTACCAGCATCAACACCCCGCCGCTCGCCGCGTCCTGGATGACCGCCGGCAGCCGTGTTTCGGCGGGCAGCGGCAGCCACTGGGGCAAGCTGGACCATAATTTCTGCACCCCTGTCCTCCTTTCTCACCGGGCTTAAGGCGCTCCGGACCCTCACAAGGGAAAAATCAATTTTCCCCCTCCCCTTTTTTAGCACGGGTCGGGCCGATCCAGGTTAAATATTTCCCCTAAGAACATTAAGGTAGAAAAAATCTTGACATATTTTGTGGGGAGATGGTATTTAGGCGTAAGGCAAAGTGAAATTGCGCACAAATAATGGTCCAAAATAGGGAGGAGGAAAAGATGGCGAGACTTGAGTATATTGAGTTTTATTACAGCACCAAGCATAAACCCGTAGATAAATATAAATGCGATAACGCCAATGTATTGAACCTGCTGAAGAGCTTGGAAGCCAAGGGGGTGGAAACCTCGGCCATCGATCTGGCGGACGTTGCCGATCCCTTCAAGCAGTATCACAAGGCCTCCAGCGGCCCCGCTTCCGATAAGCGCCCCGTTTTTGGCGAGGTTCGGGGTTCCGATTATAAAGAGTACTTCGGCAAGACCATCCCGGCCCTTTGCTGCTATGTCAAAAAGGGCGACAGGGCCCCGGTGGAAGTTTTTCCCCGTGGTGACAAAAAACTGGGGCGGGAATATCTCATTGAGGAATTCTTGGAAAATTATATCGGCGAGTTGGAAGGTCGGATCGAATCCCCCGAAGCCAACTAGCCTTACTCCCTTGTCAGGCCCCACCTTGACCGGTGGGGCTTTTTTTGTCTTGTCCCGCTATATAGTTAGATAATGCGCCTCGCGCATTATGAGAAGTTTAGTGTGGCGGGCCTCTGTGCCCGCCGTCCTTATTGGCACAGGCTTCTATCGGCTGCCTTTAACACCCGCCGAAGCCAGTTCCTTCAACACCTTGGCATACACCTCATAAGCGGGCCGCCCGAATAACACGAAGCGCACCCGCTCAATTTCCGGGTGTTGGGCCAGGTAGTCGGTCACGGCGGTGAGGGCTACTTTGGCCGCGTCGTCCATAGGATAGCCGTAAACGCCGGTGGAGATGGACGGAAAGGCCAGGGTTTTCAGGCCCTTTCCCGACGCCAGCCTTAGGCTCTCCCGGTAGCACGACGCCAAAAACTCCGGTTCCCGGTGCAAGCCGTCCTTGTAGACCGGGCCCACGGTATGAATCACGTATCTGGCCTTGAGGTTGCCGCCCGTGGTGAGCCTGGCCTCCCCCGTGGGGCAGCCCCCCAGCTGACGGGCCTCCGCCTCGATAGCCGGCCCTCCGGTGCGGTGGATGGCGCCGTCCACCCCACCGCCGGGAACCAGGCGGGAATTGGCGGCGTTAACGATGGCCTCCGTGTCCTGCTGCGTAATATCGCCTTCCACCAACTCCAGGACGGCTTGCCCGACCCTCACTTCCATGACTGACCTCCACACGGTGAGGGGAGGCAGGGGAATCACCTGCGACCCCCGACCTCCCCTCAAAATACTTGTTTCCGGGTTTTTATGCGGGGATAAGGCGGTATGGCGCCGCCCGTTTGGCCCATTCGCTGCCGGGAAATTTGGCCATCAAGGTTTCATAGGCTTGCCGCAAAGGTTTGGGGTCGTGGCTCGCCTTGTAGCGGGAGACCCCCATGAAAAAGACCGCCTCCGGCGCAGCCCCGCTGTCGGGGTATTCCCGTAAAACCTCCTCAAACATGCCCTGGGCTTCGGGATGTTGCTCGGCGTTGAAGTACCACTTGCCCTTGGCCACCATGAACGTGGGGATAAATTCCTCCGGCGGCAGAAAGCCCACCACCTGATGGGCCTCGTTGCCATCGGCATCCAGGACGAAAATGGCCGGAGTCCATTTAACCTTAAACTGCTCTACCAGGGCCGTGTTCGAGGTTTCGATCTGGACCGGCACAAAATTATAATCCACAAACTTGATCACCTTCTCGTTAGGGTACGTAACCGCACCCATCTGCTGACAGCCGATTCACTGGGGATTGAAAAAGTCCAGGAGAACGGGCTTTTTCGTCTGCCTGGCAATCTCCTTGGCTTTGGCCAGGTCATCCAGCCAACAGATATTCAGGGCCATGTTAATTCCTCCTTTCCGCATAAGGCTGATGCCCCCTGTTGCCAAAACATAATCATTCTAAGATCAATGGCAAGGGATAGGCGAGGGTTCAACGCTTGAGCTTTAAAAGCATCTTTGCAGCCATTGCACCTCGCATTTGCCATGATTATTTTATGTAAAAAACCAAGGGAGGCTCGCCATGGGAAAATGTTTTGTTAAGGAGACGGAAAGGCGAGAATTGGATTCTTATGATCTGATCACTGTCTTGGGTTTATTAAAAGAGTATGACTGGAAGGAGATCTGGCGTCGTTACAGCAGCGGCGCAGCCCCGCAGGGCAAGATCGATTTGATGCTCAGCACCGAAAGCTATTACCTGGAAATGACCCTGGAAAGTTTAACTTCCCTGGCCGTATCTCCCAAATATCAGGCCAGCCCCAACCTGATGCAGTCCCTGATTCGCCGCATCCTCTGCGGCCACCGCCACGGCCTCATCGTGGAGAAATTGCGGAGTTATGGGGTGCCCATCTCAGACGACACCCAATTGAACCTCTCCTGCTCGGTGGGGACCATCGGCGCCGACCTGGTGGTCAATCGCGTCGGCAACGCCCCGGAATACCGCTTCCGCAAGTTCGGCACCAGCAGGGTGGAGCAAGATGAGCAGCGTCCTCTGGATCATTACGACTTGGTTTCCATTCTCTATCTGGCCCAACAGAATCGCACCGAACAGGTGCTGAACCGCTACGTGCCCCAGGAAATCCTCAACGAAGGCGCTCCGGGCGAGCAGGTAGTGCGGTTCAACAGTGAAGCCGGATTGCACCGGGTGGATTTTTTCTTTCAGAAGATCCATAATGACGTCCCCCGGGGCGTCCCGGAACGGGGCAATGTCTCCTCCAGCACCATGCACCAGGTGGTGCGGCGGCTGTTCGCCGGTCACGCGCCTGAGCTTACGGCCAAGGAACTTACGGATAAGGGCATACTCATTACCACGGAGGAGGTCACCGGGGAATTCACCCTGGCCCGCATCCTCAACGACAACTTTATTGAGATGAATTTTAAGCGTTAAAGGAGGAAGTCATGGCCGTTGCCGCAAAACCAATCCCGGAAGGATACCATACCATTACCCCTTACCTGGTAGTGCAGAGCGTCGCTGACGCGATGGCCTTTTACCAGAAGGTCTTCGGCGCGACCGAACGGTACCGGCTCTCCGGCCCCGATGGCAAGTCCGTCATACATGGCGAGCTCCAAATCGGCGACTCGATTTTCATGTTGGGCGCTGAGGACCCTTCCTCGGAATGCAAATCGCCTCTAACTTTACATGGGTCTGCCGTTACGCTCTACCTCTACGTGGATGGTGTGGATGCCTTTTTTAACCGGGCCGTGGCAGCCGGTGCCAAGGCGGTGATGCCGGTTCAGGACATGTTTTGGGGCGACCGCGTGGGCACAGTTGAAGATCCTTTCGGGCACCGTTGGTCGGTCGCGACCCATACTGAGGACCTATCCCCGGAAGAAACCACCAGGCGTGCCGTGGAATTTTTCTCTTCAAAAGCCTGAAAAGTTCCCCTGAAGATTTTAGGCCGCGCAAAAGGCGGGTATCAACCCGCCTTTGCCCTTCGCTCGAAAACCTACTCCACAATGCTTACGGCGCAGCCCTTGGCGTTCTGCACCACTTTATTCGTTATACTCCCCAAGAGCAGGGCCTTGGCCATGCCCATGCCGCGGCGCCCCATGACGATGGTATCGAAATGTCCTTCCTCGGCTTCGCTCAGGATATCCTCGGCCACGTCATAATATTTAGGCTTGAACTTGTTGACCACCGCGTTCTTGGGGATTCCTGCCGTGGTTAAGTGATTATGAGCCTTTATTACCAGGCCCTGCCATTGCTTTTCCTGTTCTTTCTGCCAGCTACCCACCAGCCGCTGCCGGGATTCCTTCTCCTGGTCGCTCAGGATGTGACCGTCATCCCAGAACGCCGGTGGTAGACCCGACAGAACGTGTAAGAGGGTGACGTGCACCCCCGGGGTGCGGCCGAAGGTTTCGGCCACGTAGTCCACCGCGCGCCAGGCCCCCTCCGAACTATCCAGGGCAATTAACACCTTATGGGCCATGACTGCCTCCTTTTCCATAGATAAGGCACATTTTAAACATCTCCGGGAGTGGATGTCAACCGGTGGCACAGGCTTTCCAGCCTGTACTAAATCAGGCAGCCTTATGCCACATTATTACCGCAACCATTTCAAGAAATTAAACCGAAAACGGCAAACGGAATACCGAATTTTTACAAAATCCTTGCAATGTCTTGCCCCGGGCCATAAAATTCCCCCTGAGGAGTACGACCGATGGCCCTCCCTGAAGACACCTCGTCCCTGACGACAACCGGCCAGGTGGAGCGGCTGTTGGCCACCATCGAGTTCTCCAAGGCCTTGGTGAGCGCCTATGATATGGAGACGCTCCTCACCGCCATCCTAAACCGCATCAAAGCCATCATCCCTGCCCAAAACTGGTCTTTGCTGCTCATCGACCCCCAGACCCAAGAGCTCTACTTCGCCGTGGTGGTGGGGGTGGCCCCGGAGGCGGTGAAGGATATCCGCCTGAAGCCCGGGGAAGGCATCGCCGGCGCCGTGGCCCACACGGGCACGCCCATCTTCATCCCTGAAGTGGATCAGGACTCTCGTTTTTCCGCCCGGGTGGATACCACTACCGGCTTCGAAACCCGCTCCGTCATCGCCCTGCCTCTGCTGGTCCGGGGGGAAGTTATCGGGGTGTTTGAAGTAGTCAATGTGGAGGACGAAAGGTATTTCCGGGAAAAATATCTACCCCATCTGACCATCCTGGCGGACTATGTGGCCATCGCAGTGGACAACGTCCGCAACTTGCAAAAGCTCGAGGCCCGCACCTTTATCGATGAGGTGACGGGGTACTACAATTCCCGCTATCTCCTCCATGAACTGGACCGCCTCATTCCCCAACACCTGAACCGGAGTGACCCTTTCTCCCTGGTCTTTCTCGACCTGGACAACTTCAAGAAGGTAGTGGACACCTACGGACATCTCCGGGGCTCGAAAGTCCTGGGCCAGGTGGCCCGGGTGATCAACGGGGTGCTGGGGGGCGACGACAGCCTGGTGCGCTACGGCGGGGATGAATTCGTCATCCTCTTGCCTCATCGCTCCCAGACGGAAGCCTTGGAGATCATCCGCCGCCTGCGCCGCACCCTCAATGCCACCCCCTTGCTGCAAGATGAAGGGCTGGAAGTTAAGGTCACGGCCAGCTACGGCATCGCCACCGTGCCCGAGGATGCCCAAGACCGCGAGAAGTTGCTGCTCATTGCCGACCGGGCCATGTTTGGCAGTAAAGGCCGGGGCCGGGACCGCATCATGGTGGGCCAGGATCTGGTCCCGGTGGAGGATGGCTAAGGGTAATGCTGTTCACTTGTAGGGGTGGGGTCCTGGTTTCAAAAGTGCCACGGGCTGGGCGGGTGAGGGGGAAATAACCTCTTTTCCGCTCCGAATAATACCTCGGATCGGCAAAGGGGAGGTCACTTTTTCAGCAGGCGAGGCAGTCCGAAAAGCACGAAGGCCACGGGAATCAGGACCTTGAAGTCCGTCAGGCTCCCCATAATACCAGCCAGCCGGCCGCTGAGACCAGCCAAAAAATCCGCCAGGCTCTCGGACCAGGTCAGCTCCGTGGCCTCAGCCGCGTTGGCCTGGGTCAGAAATTCCGCCAGTTTGGTCTGGTCCAGTTCCGGAAAGAGGTCCGTCAGCGTCTCCGACAGGGTCAGCAATGACGCGGGCGCCACGATAGCCTGAGAGTCAAACAGCACCAGGACGCTCCCCGTCAGGGGTTGAGTCTCCACCGCCTGAATGCCCGGAACGGACTTAAGGCGCGTTTGGATGACCGTACCCAGGTCCGGGTTAGCCTTCAGCCCAGCGACCTTGAGCCTGACCCGCCCGGGTATGGCATGAACAATCTTGATGTCTCCGTCCGCCATGCTGCGTCAGCCTTTAGCTCTTATGAATGTCCGCGGCTGCTCCCCCGGCGACGTGCTCGGCCTTGGCTTCGGCATAGAGATCGCTAACTTGTTCGGCGGCTTCCGCGGTATATTCCGTTAACTTTTCCACCAGAGTGAATCCGCCTTTGATGGCAGCCTTGGCCAACGGCCGGATGACCGTGACCACCACTGGCAGCACCACCGGGACCGCCACCGCCACGCCGATGCCGATCAGAATGTTGGTGGGATTCATTTTCAGACTATCCCAAATTGCCACGCTGAACCTCCTTTATTTCAGCCCGTCAAGCTCCAACTGGCAGGGCGGCGGGTGTGCGCGCCCATCCAACCGGAATCCACCGGCCTCATAGACCAAGAACCTTAAAAACTTTCCTTACATTAATTAATCTCTTGAACCTGAACTGTCAATAGAATTATGTTGTTCAAACGGACCCTTGCTTCAAGCTTCCATCGATATCTTGAGCGGTAAGTATCCCACGATGCCTTTGGTGCTGTGGCCGGCCTCGGCTGCTTCCGGTCGGGTCGCCGTGCCGATGGAGCGATCAACCTTGCCGGAGTGGACCAGCGTAGTCACCCCGGACTGCGAGGCCCGGAAAGCAAAGCGTCTTATATGGTCCCTTAGGAGCGCCAATCTTTCCCGCACCCGCAAGTCAAAATAGAAGGGACTCTCCATGAACATGGCCACCAACTCTCGTTTCTTCAGGTGAAGCTTCATCTCCAGACTTTACCTCCAAAAGCGGCCGCCGGAACTTGACAGGAATTTTTCTCTAAGTCATTCGGATCAGACGATTTGTCATCGGCCGTCAGGTCAATCTGTCTAACGGCATTCCATCCCTCGACTGTAATCCGTATTCGACCTGCTCTCCGGGTTCTGATCCGAACAAGACTAAGCAGCCATCTACCGCAGCCTGGTCAGAGGGGGAATGCCTCGTGCGGCTGGACCTGGCCGGGTTGACCCGTTTGCGTTTCGCATTGCTGGCCAAGATAATGGTGGCGACCATAGCGGGCATGCATATAACCGCAACCCAACCAAGGAAGATCACCAACCATTCCTGTGGCATCATCCTGCTCCCTTACCTTACTCTTGCATTCTCCATAATCCGGTCTCGGGGGCACAAGAAATTGCCTGAAAATTTACAATAAATATATTTTTAATAGGTTTAATCTTTGTTAATTTATGATTATCGTCACCTGGGGGCCGCCCCTTGATCCTTTCTTGCATCAGCCCCTTGCATCGCCGGCCTCATTAGGCTAATTTACCCTTAAAGAATAGCTTCTCCTTCAAAGACGCATCCCATGTGGCTCTATATCCTGAAACGTCTGGGTCTGATGATCCCTCTCCTCCTGGGGATCACTCTGATATCCTTTATGGTTATCCATCTGGCGCCGGGGACCCCCACCGACATGCAGACCACCCTCAATCCCAAGGCCTCCCTTGAGGCCCAGAAGCGCCTGCGGGAGCTCTACGGTCTGGATAAGCCCCTCATGGTGCAGTACTGGGATTGGCTGTCCCGGCTGTCCCGCCTGGATTTCGGCCGCTCTTTTTCTCCGGACCGGCGGCCGGTATGGGACAAGATCAAGGAGCGCATCGGCATCACCTTGGGCCTCAACCTCATGAGCTTGATCATTATTCTGGCGGTGGCCATCCCCATCGGGGTGATCGCCGCCTACCTGGCCCACTCCTGGTTTGACAAGGGCACCACCCTCTTTGTCTTCTTCGGCTTTGCCATGCCTACGTTCTGGCTGGCCCTGCTCCTCATCATGTTTTTTGGGGTCTATCTGGATTGGCTGCCCATCTCGGGTCTCACCTCCCTCAACTTTGGTCAATTAACCCTTTGGGGCAAGATTCAGGACCTGGCTGCGCACGTTACCCTGCCGGTGTTGGTGGCGGCCTTCGGCGGCCTGGCCGGCATGTCCCGGTACATGCGGGGCAACATGCTGGAAGTCATCCGCCAGGACTACATCGTTACGGCCCGGGCCAAGGGGCTGCCGGAGCGGGTGGTGATCTTCAAACACGCCCTGCGCAACGCTCTGTTGCCGGTGATCACCATCCTGGGCTTAAGTGTGCCGGGGCTCATCGGCGGTAGCGTGATCTTCGAGTCCATCTTTGCCATCCCCGGCATGGGCCAGCTGTTCTACGGCGCAGTCATGGCCCGGGATTATCCCCTGGTAATGGGAGAACTGGTCATCGGTGCGGTGCTGACGCTTTTAGGCAACATGCTGGCAGACGTGGGCTATGCCCTCGTCGATCCACGCATTCGCACGGGGTGAGGTTGGACTTAAAGTCCCCCTTTGCAAAAGGGGGATTTAGGGGGATTTCAGCAGGTTATTGGATATCCCCCCTTATCCCTGCAAACGGGCTTTCGACAGTCCGTGGCTTCTTTTGCCGAAAACTGAAAACCAGCCCTTATGAGACAGAGAGAATTCTGGACCCACTTCAAGCGCAACCGCATGGCCATGACAGGCCTGGCCCTGGTCTTGGGGTTGTTTGTCGTGGCCATTTTTGCCCATTGGCTGGCGCCTTATGACCCCAATCACATTGACCTCAAGCAGGTGCTCATGCCTCCCAGCCAGGCCCACTTCCTGGGCACGGACACGTTAGGCCGGGACGTCCTCTCCCGCATCATCTACGGCTCCCGGATATCTCTGCTGGTGGGGTTCGTCGCGGTGGGCCTGGCCACCTTAATCGGCTTGGTGGTGGGGGCCTTGGCCGGGTATTACGGCGGCTGGGTGGATGCATCCCTCATGCGCCTGGTGGACCTGATGCTCTGCTTCCCATCCTTTTTCCTGATTCTGGCGGTGATTGCGGTGTTGGAGCCCAGTATCTGGAACATCATGGCGGTCATCGGGCTCACCGGTTGGATGGGGGTGGCGCGCCTGGTCCGGGCTGAATTCCTCTCTTTACGGGAACGGGAATTCATTACCGCAGCCCGGGCCCTGGGAGCCAGCGATGTCCGCCTGGCTTTGCGCCACATGTTGCCCAACGCCCTGGCGCCGGTGATGGTTTCCGCCACCTTGGGGGTGGCCGGGGCCATCCTCACCGAGAGTGCCCTGAGTTTTTTGGGCCTGGGAGTCCAACCCCCCGCGCCCAGTTGGGGCAACATCCTTACCGCCGGCAAAGATAATATCGAAATCGCCTGGTGGCTTTCCGTCTTTCCTGGGCTCGCCATCCTCATCACGGTGATGAGCTACAACCTCCTGGGGGAAGGTATTCGGGAGGCCATCGATCCACGCCTCAAAGGCTGACGACCCCCTACGGACGAGAGAGATCTGCCGGTTTTCCGCCCCTTCTTGGCCATTTCCGCCTATTTATCACCTTTTCCTCTGCCCTGCGACCTTGACAACTCAAGGTGGACTTCGCATGTTAATCAAAAGGCGGCGGATTTCGGATTGCGCTTTACCCAGTCACCTATTGGACCACGTCGCAGTCCAGGGAAATGGGTTACGCAGGTGGAGGTGAGCCCTCCTGGCCCAATCTTTTTCGGCCCGGTATTACCGGGAAGAGCATGGAGAAAGAAAAATAGCCACTTTATTTCCTGTTCTTCGTTCGAAAAAGTGAGGCAAGGAAATAATTCTTCCGGGCACCTCCCCAAAATCCTTTGACAATGAGGGAAGAATCTCTTAAGTTATGACTGTCGGGCGGCAAGTTTACTAATTCGCCACTAAGGGAGAGAGATATGAAGCGGACGTGGGTAAAAGTTGTTGCTTTAACACTGGCCCTGGCTATTTGCGGGGCGGGGACCGCATTGGCGGCTAAGAAAGCCGATCAACCTTTGGACGTTGGCAAAGCATTGTTGGATTCCTATGATCTGATCGAAAAGAAACAGTATAAGAAAGCAGATTTACTCCTGGACAAAATCCTCGTAGCAGATCCCGGCAATCCTCTGGCCTTGAATAACAAGGCTTCCGTCATGGTGGCGGAGAAAAAGTTTGACAAGGCCGACACTTACCTGAACCAGGCCCTGCCCAAGGCTAAGGGCTACATGGTCCAAGTAAACCGGGTGTGCTCCGTGGGAAACATCTGCCTGGCCTTCAAACCCGTTACCGGGGGTACCGGTAATCAGGATCTTGAGCCCTTAATCAAAATGAACATCGAAATGGTTAAAGGCTATATGACTTCTGGCCCCCTCCCGGGGAAGGGCCTGAGATAAGTAACGCCTGGCCGCCGCCCACAGGAGCTCCTGGGCCCCCTTACGGGGGCCTTTTTTTGTGCAGCCAAGGCCCTGGTTGGCGGAATTATCAGCGTTGCCGATTAATAAGCAAGGCTTTTATAGAGACACAGCGTGCCTCAACCCAGGCTGATCTGCTTTTATAGTAAGTGCAAAAAGGTTTTGCAAGAGGCTCATAAAGAATTGTTTCTAAAGTCCCCCTTTGAAAAAGGGGGGTTTGGGGGATTCAGTCCGGGAACTTTAAGTGACTGGATTATTTTTTATATTTGCCGGACATTTCCTATTTCTCTTTGCTCAAGACCTGGTCCTTAAGATAGCCCGCAAAAGCTTCGGCTTCCCGGGAACTTCTCAGATAAAGCCCCATATGCGCCTCGTCCTGGGGATAGTAACCCGGATAGCCCGTGGGCGCAGCGCCCCCGGGGCAGTGCACCAGAGCCGTCAGAAAGATGGCCGGAATAACTCTCCATTCCGGCTGGTCCGTAAGGGGTCCGGCCACCCGTTCCTCCACCGTGGCAATGACCCGGCGGGAGGCAGTGATGGCCAGGCGCCAGTCGGATACCCGGGGAATCAGAATATTGCCCTGGGAGTCCCCCGCGCCGCCATGCACGACGGTGACGTCCGGGGTCAGAGCCTGGACCACCACCAGATCTTGGCCGCTGAAGGGGTCGGGGATGACCCGGAAGCGAGGATTGACCTCAAGATACGCCGAGCCCAAAATACCCCGTACCGGCAGAAACGGCACGCCCATGCCCCCCGCCTGGAGAGCCCTCAACAGTGCCCCTCAGGGGTACTCCAGGCATTTAAGCCGGCCCTCCTGCACGGCAGCCCTAAAATGCGGGGCCATGCCATATTCCTCCAGCCCCACCTGGGCGAAATGCAGGCGATCAGCCACCTGTGCCCCCACGGCCAGGTCAACATTGAGACCCCCGGTGGGCACGGTGACCAGTTCCAGGCCGCGGCGGCCCTGGCGGATGAGCTCCCGGATCAGGGCCATGGGCGCGGCGTGGGTATGCCCCCCCAGGGCCATCAGGTCCCCGTCCTTGACCAGCGCGGCAGCCTCACTCAGACTAGTCCAGACAGGTGGCATCGTGGTTCCCCGGTATGGGATGGACCCCTAAACGAGCCAGCAGGTTAAGCAGGATTCGGGCTGTAGCCCCCCAGACCACTTCTTCGCCGTTCTGCCAATAGCAAACCCGGGTGGTGCGCCCCTGGAAGATATAAGGCCCCGAACTCCAGCGCTCCGGAGGGTAGAAGTCCGCCACCGGTAGGGTCAGCAGGCGCTTAACTTCCCGGGGGCTGGGCTTAAAGTCGTACGGATGAGGAATGAGGCCTACAAAGGGGGTGATATGGTAGCCGGTGATGGTGGCCACCCCGGCAAGCCAGCCCAGGACTTCCACCGTCCCGGGAGCGAGGCCGATCTCCTCAAAAGTTTCCCTCAGGGCCGTGGCCAACAGGGTTGAGTCCTCCGGGTCCTTAACCCCCCCGGGAAATGCGATCTGCCCCCGGTGGTCCTTCACCATCAAGGTCCGCTGGGTGAACAGCACCCGCAGTTCTTCTTCCTGCACAAACAAGGGCACCAGCACTCCGGCAGGCACTAAGCCCGGCTCCGGGGCCGGTGGCGCCAAATCCAGGGGCAAATGGTCTCTAAGGCGGGACAGGGCTGTCGGCGGCATAGTTCTTTTTTACCATGGACCAGAGTCCAAGGCAACCGACCGGGCCAAGCTCGGAAAGCGCCGTTCCGGCGATGCAGCAAACGCGGGGAAACGTTTGCAATGGCTTCGATTGACAAGCTAAACTGGGGACCTTATGTTGATTATAAGTCGGTCATGAATTCTTGCGACTGCAATGGCAGCCGGTACCTTAACCATGGAAAATTGCTTAAAGGGAGACATCTTACATGAAAGTGCAGGAATATATGCTCAAGGCGTTGAAAGACGCGGTCCAGATGGAGGTTGAAGGCCGCCAGTTCTATCTGGAGGCGGCCAAGAAGGTGAAAAGCGCCGGAGTCCGTGAGATCATGGAGTACCTGGCGGAATCGGAAAAATACCATATCGAGAAATTCAACGAGATCTACCGCAGCCTTGAGAAAGACCCGGGCTGGACCGAAACCATGGCAAACTTTGCCCCACCCCATCACGAGCCCTATGTCTGCGTCATGGCCATGACCAAAGATGAGCAGGGCGTGGGCGGCCAAGACGACCTTCAGGCCCTGAAGACCGGCATCAAGATGGAGGAGTGTTCCATCGACTATTACACCAAGCTGGCCAAGGAAACCAACAACCCCCTGGCTCGGCGCTTTTTCATGAGTATCGCCCACGAAGAAAGGGGCCACTATATGACCCTGATGGATATGCACAACTATCTGACCCTGCCTGAAGACTGGTTCTACGTCCATCAGATGAGCAACGTGGACGGGGCTTAATGAAAAACCGTTTTTAATTTTTGGTTAAGAACCATGGAGCCTGATAGGTCAAACCGAGAAACGAAAAACGAATAACGAAAATCGAGATTATGGAACTAACCGTCATCGGGTCCGGCACCGGGGTGCCCTCTCTGCGCCGGGGGTCGCCGTGCCTGGCGGTGAAGGCCGGCTGTCTGCTGCTGGTCCTGGATCTGGGCGCCGGCTCCTTGAGGGCCCTCTTGCGTAACGGCTTTAATTTCTCCGCTATCGACGTTCTGGCCCTGACTCATCTCCATCCCGATCATGTGGGGGACTTGGTCCCCTTTTTGTTCGCGACCCGTTACTCCCTGGGCTATACCCGCACGGAGCCCTTCCGGCTCCTGGCCGCCCGGGGCTTTGCCCGGTTTCACGGCCTCCTGAAAGAAGCCTTTGCCGGTTGGGTGGAGCCGCCCCAAGGCCTCATGGACTTAAAAGAGCTCGCCCCCGATGCCCCAGACTCGGTGCATGACCGGGACGTGGTCATCAAAAGCGCGCCCACGAATCACACCGCCGGCAGCCTGGCCTACCGGGTGGAGGCCCAGGGCCGGTCCCTGGTCTATTCCGGGGATACGGACGTCAGCGACTTCCTGGTGGATTTGGCCAAAAACGCCGACCTCTTAGTACTGGAGGCCGCCAATCCCTTTAAGGTCCAGGGCCATCTCACCCCCGCCGAAGCCGGCCGCCTGGCGGCCCAAGCTGGGGCAAGGCGTCTGCTCCTGACCCACTTCTATCCGCCCTGCGATGAGGTGGATGTGGTGGCGGACGCGGCAAGAGAGTTTCCCGGCGAGGTCCTCCGGGCCGAAGACGGCCTGAGGCTCACCGTCTGAGGTAGGCCGGTAAGCCCCGACCTCAAGCAATCCGCGGTGGGGCGGGCCTCCGTGCCCGCCATCATGAATAGAGTGTATGGCGACAGATTGTGAACCTGATATGACCCCCCATTCTGGAGGAATTTTATGAAAATTGCTCATCCTGCTCAACTCAAGCTTGGAATTCTCGTGGCCCTGGTGCTTTGTGCCCTTTGTCTGGTGGCTTGCGGTTCCCGGATCAACCAGGCCGACTTTGAAAAGATTCAAACCGGCATGACCATGGCCCAGGTGACCGCTATTCTGGGAGAGCCCACGGAATCCTCCAGCGTGGACGTGGCCGTGTTTTCCGGCACCGTGTCCACGTGGAAAGCCGGCGACGTCACCATCACCGTCCAGTTCGTCAACGGCAAGGTGGTGGCTAAACAACTATCCAAGTCTGACCAAAAGTAGTTACCCCGGCCGGGCTGCGAGTCTGCTCTTTTTCAATCTATTAATCAGAGCATGAAAGAAGTCCCCTCCTTTTCTCCCTCCCCCCTGATGGGTTTTGGTAAGGGAGGCGCCCAAGTTGAGCTTGGGCGGAAAATGGCGTTCCCGAGCTTTCGCTGGGGAACGAGGGCCAAAAGTTTTCATGGCTTAAAATCACCCTAAACTGCCCAAAAAATCGCTGAAAATGGCCGGGCGCGGGCCGGTTTTGAGGGCAAGTCCGGCACATGTGCCGGGACATTGCCGAGGTACCCTCGCCATATACCCGGTCTAAACCCGCGTGCAAGCGCGTTCCGGTCGAGGCGGTGCCAGGGTTGTCACGCGCTTGTCCCGCGCTGGTCCCGGGGTAAATATTCGGCTTTCGCAAAACTTAGCCAGTAATATCAACGGATTAATGGGGCGCCGGCATCCTTGTGCCGGGACGCGGTACAGGGGGGACGGCTGGAGCCTCCCCATTTTTCTCAGGTTGGAAAACCGTGATCCGCTTTTATCCCGGCAAGGCATGGAGACAGCATAAACTCTGGGGTGCGAGGCATCCAACAATGATAAGAAAGATGACAGGCTTTTCAAGCTGGCAGGATCAGGGTTGCGCGCCACTACCCTATAGCGTTTGCCATAAATTTATGCCGCTGGCTGATTTTTAAATCCCCCTAAATCCCCCTTTTTCAAAGGGGGACTTTATAAGTAATTCCTTATAGTTTACCCCTTTACCAAAGGGGGTTAGGGCAGTAGTGTCCGGCAGGGTTTTTGCTAAAGACAGATGCCGATGCAAATTCTTAAGCTATTTATTGCGCAATGCCTTAGGATTTGCAGATATTTGCCCTCTCCCCCAATGGGGGAGAGGGCAGGGTGAGGGGGAAGTGAATCGCAGACGAAGCCACCCCTCACCCTAACCCTCTCCCCTCGAAGGGGAGAGGGGATTTTGGTGGCACAGGCTTTTCAGCCTGGGCTGGCTTCTAAGGCCTGCGAATACCATTTTTGGCATTCCCGATATGGAGCGGTTTCTGCAAAATGCTTGCCGGACACTACTGGGGTTAGGGGGGATTTGGGGTGTTAAAGTATTTCCTATTACGGAAAAAACTTTTGAGCCTCTTGCAAATATCTCCCTGCCTGTCATTCTGAGGGAGCGAAGCGACCGAAGAATCTCATAAGTGGTTGAAAATACGAGATCCTTCGCTTCGCTCAGGATGACAAAACGGCTTTTTGCAAGAACCTCTTTTGGCAAACGCTATACCCTGATCAAATGCCATTCTGCCCTGAAAAGTTCTTCAGGCAGCGCCGTAGCCGTAGGGCGGCAAAGCGAAGCGCATCCCGCCTAACGATCTTTATCATGATTTATGGGTGATACCAAGTTGCGTCCATAGAAGTAAAAATAGCTTCGGTTTTGTAGGATCGTACCTGCATGTGCGGCCACCATGAGGGCGGACACATAGGTCCGCCCCTACAAAAACAAAATTACCTGTATGAGCGCAACTTGGTATGAGCCTAAAACTCATGTTCAACTGCTTGATCGTTATTGTCGAGGCGGGGTTTCCCCGCCCTTGAGCGTTCAGGCTGCCAATCAGAAGCTTGGGGCAGCTTGAGCCGCAAACCGCCCTTGTCCCCGCCACTCCCTAAGATTGATCGCACCCCTTTTGATCTCAAGATAGTGCATGCGCTCAGAGGTCCAGGCCCCGGCATTGGCAAAGACCTTGCCGTCCTCCATCATATGCAGGCCGTGACGGTGCGAATGGGCCAGGATGACAATATCGAAGCCTTTGCGGAAGAGATCCGAGGCCGCTGTCAAGTTGCGCGGCACATCAAAGTGAGGGCTTTCGGAACCGTGGGCTTTTTTATTGACGCCATAAAGCCACCATTCGAGATGAAAGAAAAGATGAAAGAACTGGGGCGAAATTTTCAGCAACTTTCCCAGGATCGTGGCGATCTGTTGGTGAAGTCTCGGGAAACGCTGGAAGCGGCGGTCATAACGATGTCCATGTTCTATGTGGATGCGCCGATCGCCGGAAACGACGTCTAAAAACGGCAGGGCCGCGCCCAGACAGGATTTGGCCAGGTGAGTTTCCCAATGCAGGTCATGATTGCCATGCACATAATAGACTTTATTGGTGCCCTGCGAGAGGAATTCTTTGATGCTTTTGAAAGCTGATTGAAGATCAACCGCTAATTTGGCAGCCGAAGATTGAAGAGAATCAAAGCCATCCCCATTTATGCACAGACTTGCCCCTTTTCTGCCAATATATTTCAAAAAGGAACGTAAATAGTCTTTTTTGTTAAAGGCGGGGTTACCGAGATGCAGGTCAGAGATGACACAGAGATGATCTTCGTTAATATAAATAGCACATTCCTTTATAGGTCGTTTAAGAAAGCTCAGACCGGTATTTTAATGGACAGGCAAGGAGGTCAGCCCAGACGACTGCAACCTGAGGAACTAAGATAAATTATAGCCGCAATATTATCAAGTCTTTTACGGCGATTTCAGACGATATCGGGAATATCCTTTAAATCAAATGTGTTATAAATTTTAATGAATTCCTCTGCTTCCTCTTTTTTCTTTGACTTAGTGCTTTACAAGAAAATATACTAAAAACGTCAGCCTACTGAGGCTCTTGCAAAAGTCTCCTTAACTGTCATTCTGAGGGAGCAAAACGACCGAAGAATCTCAAAAGTAGAGGAAAATACGAGATCCTTCGCTGCGCTCAGGATGACAAAAAGGTTTTTTGCAAGAGGCTCTACTGTTTGAGCATACTGAGTTTCGCCGCCCGTTCCCGCACCGCCTGAATTATTTGGGGCATAGTCGAACACGTACCCTGCTTGATGAGAAAACCGGGAATCGCCCCGCCTGGATCGGTAATGAGCCGGTAAATCGCCTTGGTTTGGTTGACGCCATACGGCTCCAGAATCCATTCGCCGGAATTTTCCTTCAGGTTGCCGATCACCAGCGCCCAGGAAGTCCGATAGTAATGTTCGGCCCCCCGGGTCTCGTCATTCACTCCCTTGGTGATGTACCAGCGGTTGCTGCACGGAAAGGGGAAATCCAGGTTGCTGTAATGAAACACGGTATATTTCCCGCCGGGAACGCGATAGTTGGCTGGGTTGGCGGGGGTACGGGGGAGTAATTTTTCCACCTCTTCGGCTCGGGTGGGATTCATTTTCACGATCTCGGGGACCTTCTCCGGCGCCACCGCCATACTGGCCTGGGTCCTGGGCATGAAAAACTTAAAACTATTCAGGTCGGTAATGATCTGCCACACAATCTCGGGAGGGGCGTTGATAATCGCGGTCATCTCGGCGCTTTTGAGGCTGGAGTCCGGTTTATCTTGGGCAGCAACTATGATCTCGCCTTTGTCTAATCTACTGCGAATTTCTTCCCCCGGCCCCGCCTGAGCGGCAAACCCCAGGGCCAGAATAATCGCCGCCACCCAAAGAAGCAGTGCGGCCCTCAACCAACCCCCAGCCCAGGATGTTAACCATGATCTCATAGCGCCTCGCCCTTTCGCCATCAGCCTAAATGTTGAAGCGAATCTCGATGATATCCCCTTCATGAATAATATAATCACGGTCCACCAGCTTGACCAGCCCTTTGCTCCGGGCCTCCTGCATGTTGAAAACCTGCAGGAAGTCGTCGTAATTGACGATATCGGCCTTGATGAACCCCCGGGCCAGGTCCGAGTGAATCTTGCCGGCGCAGGTCACGATGTCCGAATCCCGCTGCACCGGCCAGGCATGCACTTCTTTCTTATCGGCAGTATAGAAGAAAATGATTCCGGATTTTTTCAGGACCTGGGTGATGGCGTCGTTGAGCTCCGGCGCCTCCGCCACGATGAGAGTGGGCTTTAAACTCAAGGGGGCCAGGGTCCGAAGCAGACTCAATTCCGCCTCGGTGAAATCCCCGTCGCACAACGGCACTTCCTGCTCCAGATAATCCAGGCACTTCTTTAGAACCTCTTTTTCCGCCTCATCCACGGTCCGGTCCCGGCGAGCCTCCAGTTTTTCCATGTCCAGGATCAACAGGTCCCAAAGCCGCTCCCGGGCTACCAGGAAGCCGTCGCAGTGGCTGAAGTCATCGTTGGTGAATTCGACGTAAAACGGCGTGATTTTCTTGGGGGATAATTTCTGGTCCAGGGTAATAACGCGTTCATCCTGATACTTCACTTTGCCCTCGGGCAGGTCAAATCCAATGCTGCATATTTTCACTGACTTTTACCTCACATGCGCTGATGTATACTCATTGCCAAAAGAGCCTCTTGCAAAAATGCCGGACATGATGTAGTCGCAGGCTTTAGCCTATATGAGCACAGGCTGGAAAGCCTGTGCTACCGGCAAACTCATAAACGCCCAAATAAGATATTGACCGAAAAGAGACTTTTGCAAGAGGCTCAAAAGTTTTTTCTTATTAACCCCTCACCCTACCCTCTCCCACAGGGGAGAGGAGAATTAGAGGAAAAAACTTTTGGCAAACGCTATAGCCAATTTCTGCTGATTGGGGCCTCACAGAAAACCGGCAAGGCCTCGTGGACCCTGCCGGCATCTGGTGTTTTTTGGTCCAGCTCTCGATGGAATCGGTAGCTTACCGGTAGCCGCCGCCGCGTCCGCCGCCGCCGCGACCGCCACCACCACCGTAGCCGCCGCCACCGCCGCCGCGCCCGCCGCCACCACCACCGGCGCCGCCGCGGGCCTGAGGCCTGGCTTCATTCACTGCCAGCACCCGGCCCTCGACCTGACGGCCGTTCAGCATGGAGATGGCCTTTTGCCCCTCCAGCTTGGTCTCCATCTCTACGAAACCGAAGCCCCGGGGTTGACCGGTCTGCCGGTCAGTGATGATTTTAGCTGAAGCTACGTGGCCGGCCTCGGTGAAAAGCTCCTTGAGCTCGGTTTCAGTCATTTCCATAGGCAGATTGCCCACATATAATTTGATCACTGTCTACTCCTTAAGCGGCGACGCGATACCCCTGCCCCGATGGTGTCGCCCGACCCGATCTGGAGGAGAATTTGGTTATTCCTCAATAGTACCCTCTTCCTGCGCCTGGGGTTCTTCTGGAACTTCTTCTGAGGTGACCCGATTTTGGCGCTTTTTTAGCTTCTCATCGCTTTTCTGCTTCCGGGCGATTTCTTTGGCTCGTTTTTCCCAGCCATATCGGTTGCGGGCCACGGCTCACTCCTTGGGGTCGAGATGGCGGAACTCCGGGACCCAAGGGCCACCGGAGTTCCCAACCTCACGTGGTTACCAGTTAGAGCTTGGTGACGTTTTGCGCCTGCGGGCCTTTCTGGCCCTGGACCACCTCAAACTCGACTTCCTGGTCCTCTGCCAGGGTCCGGAAGCCTTCGCTCTGGATCGCGCTGTGGTGCACAAAGACATCGGGGCCGTTCTCTCGGGAAATAAAACCAAATCCCTTAGAATCGTTAAACCACTTAACTCTTCCTCTTTCCTTCATGAATGAGGAACCTCCTAAAATTTGTGACACTTATCCCGCCCCACGAGCAGGACCGCGAGAGCAGCCAGGCAAAAAAAAACGGGAAGGTATTTAGCATACCCTTCCGATCTTTGGCCAGGGCCCGCAGCCCTGCCTTCAGTCTGACATGCTATCTAC